>JAOUIN010000395.1 GCA_029883965.1 Betaproteobacteria bacterium | reverse complement strand
GGCCTTGCGCCCTTCTTTTTGCAGCCGGACAAATGTTGCGGTGATGCGTGACATGTTCAGATTCTTCCTGATCGCCTCAAAACTTGAGGCCGGATTTTTCCGCGACGGTATGCATGTCCTTGTCGCCGCGGCCCGAAAGATTGACCAGCAGGATCTGATCCTTGCGCATGCGCGGCGCAATTTTGGCGGCATACGCCAGGGCATGGCTGGATTCCAGTGCGGGAATGATGCCTTCGAGACGGCACAGCTTGTGGAAGGCCTGCAGCGCTTCCTCATCGGTCACCGCGACATACTCGGCGCGCCCGCTGTCCTTCAGCCACGCATGCTCCGGTCCGACGCCCGGATAATCCAGCCCGGCGGATATCGAATGCGTCTCGATGATCTGGCCGTCTTCATTCTGCAGCAGATAGGTGCGGTTGCCGTGCAGTACGCCCGACCGGCCCGCGCACAATGTCGCGGAATGCTTGCCGGTTTCCAGTCCGTGGCCTGCGGCCTCTACGCCGATCAGACGCACGGTCTCATCGGGAATGTAGTCATGAAATATGCCGATCGCGTTGGAACCGCCGCCGACGCAGGCCAGCACCGCATCCGGCTGACGTCCGGCCATCTCCAGCATCTGCACACGCGCTTCGCGCCCGATAACGGTCTGAAAATCGCGCACCATCATCGGATACGGATGCGGCCCCGCCACCGTGCCGATGATATAGAACGTGTTCTCGACATTCGTGACCCAGTCGCGCATGGCCTCATTGAGCGCATCCTTCAGCGTCTTTGAACCGGATTCCACCGGGACCACGGCCGCGCCGAGCAGTTTCATCCGGTAGACATTCTGCGCCTGCCGCTTGACGTCCTCGGAGCCCATGTAAACCACGCACTCCATGCCGTAGCGCGCGGCGATGGTCGCGGCAGCCACACCGTGCTGCCCCGCGCCGGTCTCCGCAATGACACGCGGCTTGCCCAGATGGCGCGCGAGCAATGCCTGGCCGATGACATTGTTGATCTTGTGCGCGCCGGTGTGATTCAGGTCTTCGCGCTTGAGATAAACCTGCGCGCCGCCGAAATGCTCGGACCAGCGTTTTGCGTGATAGACCGGGCTGGGCCGGCCGACATAATGCTTGAGTTCGTACTCAAACTCCGCCTTGAAAACCGGATCATCCTTGAAGCGCGCGTATGCCGCTTTAAGGTCCTCCAGTGCTGCTATCAGCGTTTCAGAGACAAACACGCCGCCATAAGGCCCGAAATGTCCCTTCGTGTCCGGCAGGTCATACACTCGCATTGCGCACCTCAGTTATGAATGCTTCCATTTTAGCGGCATCCTTGATGCCCTTGGCCGATTCCACGCCGCTGGACACGTCCACAGCCCATGGTCGCACGACGCGTACGGCCTGCCCGACATTTCCAGCATCCAGTCCGCCCGAAAGAACAACGGGCATCGGCATTTCCCGGGGTATCAGTGACCAGTCAAACGTGGCGCCGGTACCACCGCGCGCGCCTTCGACCCAGGCATCCAGCAGCAGGCCTTTGGCGCCATGAAATTCCTGCGCGTATTGTAACAAATCGATACCCGGCTTCACCCTTACCGCACGCAGGTATGGCAGACCGAAACTGCCGCAAAAATCCGCGCTCTCGTCACCATGAAACTGGAGCATGGACACCGGCGCCACAGCCAGCGTATCGCGTATCGTCTGTGCATCGGCGTTGACAAACAGTCCCACCGGCAACACGAACGGCGGCAATGCATCGATGATCCTCCGGGCCTGCGCCGGAACCACGGCCCGCGGGCTGCCGGCGTAGAACACCAGCCCGATCGCATGCGCGCCAAGACCGGCCGCAGCCAGTCCATCTTCGATACGGGTAATACCACAGATTTTGATGCGTGTAAGCGGATGGCCTGTCATGTCAGTCGCTCGCGGCAAAGGCAAGCTGCGGCTCGCGCAATCGCGGTGCCGGTATGCTCCAGCGGCTCTCGTATTCAACGTCCAGCAGGTACAGTCCCGATGCGTCAAACGTGGGGGCGGCACGGGACCGGTCGCGGCCCAGCAGGACTTCTTTCATCCATTCCGGCGGATGCTTTCCCTTGCCGACATAGACCAGGCTGCCGACAATATTACGCACCATATGATGCAGAAACGCGTTGGCACGAAACTCGAATACGAAGCACGGCCCGCTGCTGCTGACGGATACGGCATGCAGCGTCCGTACCGGTGATTTCGCCTGGCATTCAGCCGCCCGGAACGCACTGAAATCATGCTCACCGATCAGGGTCGCCGCAGCTGCGCGCATG
>JAOUIN010000394.1 GCA_029883965.1 Betaproteobacteria bacterium | reverse complement strand
CGCCGCGCGGGCCGGGCGCTCCGCTGGCTTTTGGCAATCCAGAGTTAAGGTTTTATACTTGAATCTGTAATGCAGGGAGCCTCGGGACGGCAATGATGCGAAACCAATAATCGCGCCGCCCCATGACAGGAGGAGGAGTGTCATGGCTGAAAGCACCAACTGCAAACTGTGCGATACGCCGCTGGGACTGAAAATCATCAGCCCACTCGCGGGTGAAGAGGGCGTCCTGAAGATCTCGATCACGGATTTTCCGGGACTGGAATGTGAGCGCGGTCACCGGCAGTTCGTTTCGCGCGATTTTCCGATGCAGCTTCTGGAACAGGTGACGGGCGGCGACAAGGTCGGATTGCCTGCGGGCAGGAAACAGGGGCTGATTTTCAAGAAATACCACTGCGGTAAATGCGGAGAGCTGCTGGGTGCGGACGGCGAGCCGCGGCCGTTCGGATTCGATGTGACGGTCGCGGGTGCTACAAAAATGCACGTCGAACTGGCCGTTCCGGTTTACAAATGCGCGTCCTGCGGGCAGGAGCAGGTGCGCGAGGCCGGTGAGATCGAGGGGCTGGCGCCGGCGGCGCTGGCACATGCCTTTCAGGCGGCGGGGATCAAGCCGCAGGCCTGAGTATCAGCTCACGATCCGCCATCTGCTTGCCATTACCGGACACCAGGAGTTGCTGCAATCGAACGCAGCGCTGGCGCGCAGTTTCCGCAACCGCTCACGCTATATCGATCCGCTCAATCATCTGCAGGCGACGCTGCTGCGCCGCCTGCGCGCCGGAGAAGATGATGAGGTGATCCGGGGTGCGAGCATGCTGACCATCAATGGCATTGCCGCGGGACTGCGCAACAGCGGGTGATTTCGCGCAATGTCAAATGCTGCGGTGCGGGTGCGGGCGACTTGCCATTTTGTGAACAAACAGACACCCTGTATTCATCAAGGAATCGTTTGATGAACGGTCGCAGTAACGTAAACTGCAATCAAGATTTGCAATCAAGGCGTAACAATAAGCTGCACCGCAACGGTGCATTGACAGAACAGTGAGGGGAATTTGATGGGCAAGGCAAAATCAGCGGTTGACAGTGCGGCGGCGCAGACCAAGCGCGGTCTTGATGTGCTGCGTGATCCGATTCTGAACAAGGGCACAGGGTTTACCGAAGCGGAGCGTGAAGCGCTGGGCTTGCGCGGCCTGCTGCCGCCGCACGTGCATACGCAGGCCGAGCAGGCGGAGCGGTTTCTGACCAGTTTTCGCAGGCTGGAGAAACCGCTGGACAAGTTTGTTGCGCTCAATGCCCTGCATGATCGCAATGAAAGCCTGTTTTTCCGCGTGCTGAGTGAAAACATCGACGAGATGCAGCCGCTGGTGTACACGCCCGTGGTCGGGCTCGCGTGCCAGGAATTCGGGCGCATATTCCAGCGTCCGCGCGGCATTTTCATCGGCATCAATGACCGCGGCCGCATCAGGGAAGTGCTGAGCAACTGGCCCTACAAAGCGGGCATCATTGTCGTGACCGATGGCGAACGCATACTGGGCCTCGGTGATCTTGGTGCCAACGGCATGGGCATACCCGTGGGCAAGCTCTCGCTGTACACGGCCTGTGCCGGCATTCATCCCGAGCTGTGCCTGCCGATCACGCTCGATGTGGGCTGCAACAATGACGCGTTGCGCGACGATGTGTTCTATGTGGGCCTGCGCCAGCGGCGCGTCACCGGCGCCGAGTATGACGAGTTCGTCGAGGAATTCATCACTGCGGCGAAGGAGGTGTTTCCGGGCGTGCTGATCCAGTTCGAGGATTTTGCCAACCACAATGCGTTCCGCCTGCTGGAAAAGTACCGCGATGACGTATGCAGCTTCAATGACGACATCCAGGGTACGGCGGCTGTCGCGCTGGCCGGCATATTTTCCGCACTGCGCATCACGGGCGAGAAACTGACCGATCAGAAAATCCTGTTCCTCGGGGCCGGCGAAGCCGCCACCGGCATTGCCGATCTGGTGGTGTCGGCAATGATGGCGCAGGGCATGTCACGCGAGGATGCGCTGAAAACCTGCTGGCTGGTGGATTCGCAGGGGCTGGTGGTGAAAAGCCGGCAGAAGCTGGCGCACCACAAACTGACTTATGCCCACGACCATGCGCCGGTCGGCGATTTTGTGAGCGCGATCAAAACGCTCAAACCGACGGCGATCATCGGTGTGGCCGCAGTCGGCGGCACGTTCACACGCGAGGTGCTCGAGGAGATGGCGCGCATCAACAAGCAACCCATCGTGTTTGCCTTGTCGAATCCGACCTCAC
>JAOUIN010000393.1 GCA_029883965.1 Betaproteobacteria bacterium | reverse complement strand
GCCACGGCTGCGGTCGAGCTGTCCGCAACTATCATGCTGGTTGCGCGGGAATCGGATGCGCCGTTGGCTTACGGTATCTATGAGTTCATGCAGAGTGCGGCAGGACGCGGACCCGGCGCGGCGCTGGGTGTGATTGCGGTGCTGTTTGTCGGCATCGGCACCTATGTGTCTCATTTGATCATCGAACGCGGCAGGACAGCACGCGGATCCAAATCGATCGTTGCCGAGGAGACATGACTCATGACGAGCATTGAACAAGAGGCGCCCGGTGTGGTGATTGAAGACCTCGGCGTGTCGTTCGGCGACACCCATGTTCTCAAAGGTGTAACCCTGACCATAAAGCACGGTGAGTTTTTCGCGTTCCTGGGGCCATCGGGTTCTGGGAAATCAACATTGTTGCGCGCCATTGCCGGGTTTGGTCCGAGGCCGACGGGACGTATTCTGGTTCAGGGGCATGACATCACGGATCTGCCCCCGTGGAAGCGCGATGTAGGCATGGTGTTTCAAAGCTACGCATTGTGGCCGCACATGACGGTGCGCAAGAACGTCGCATTTGGTCTGGAGGAACGGAAGTTAACAAGAAACGAGATCGACGAGCGCGTGGAAAAAGCGCTGGATATGGTCGGTCTTTTGAAATTGGCGGGTCGCCGGCCGTCGCAGTTGTCCGGTGGCCAGCAGCAACGCATTGCCTTGGCCCGTACTATCGTCATTGAGCCGAAAGTCCTGTTGCTGGATGAGCCTTTATCCAATCTGGACGCTAATCTGCGCATTCAGATGCGCCGCGATATTCGTGAGCTTCAGCAAAAGCTCCAGCTCACCACCATCTTCGTTACCCATGACCAGGAAGAAGCCAACACCACATCAGACCAGATGGCTGTGCTCGATCAGGGCGTGATTCAGCAGGTAGGGCCGCCTATGGAACTTTACGATAATCCTGTCAATCTGTTCGTCGCGAAATTTCTCGGCACTGCCAATATCATCAAAGGCACAGTCATTCCGAATGACGGTGCCCCGGTCTTCCGCACGGACAGGGGCATGGATATTCCGCTGAGCCGGAAGCACTCGAACGGGAGCTCCATCGTTTTCCGCCCTCAAAACGTGGATGTATGCGCGGCCGGTGCAGGGGGGGGGGAGGCGCACGCCAAGCTGCTTGGAAAGGTGGTTCAGGTGGAATTTCTGGGAGCAATCATTCGCTATGGCGTTGATGTGAACGGCGACATGGTGCTGGTCGACCACGCCCATAAGAAGGGCGAGAGCATATTCCAGGCGGGTGACAGCGTTGATCTCCTGATTGATCGGGAAAGCATACTGGTGCTGGTGGCATGAGGGCACCGGCATAGCGCCCGCTTTGCGGCAGCACCCTCATGGCTGTCTGGATATGAGGGGCCGCGCTGCCGCCGGACCGCGTCCACTAAGTGTGTGAATACATCTTCTGCCCCGGCGTCGGCAGTTCGGCGCTGAGGATCGCGCCGCCCTCTGAATCGACGATGTACAGCGTGTGCGGATCTTTCACGCCGTAGGCGCAGTTGGTGACCACGTCGCTGCCCGGTGAGTCGATGCGGTAGAGCGGTTCACCGCGGTGGTTGAAGATCCACACCGCGCCCATGTCCGGATGCGCGACCGCGAGGCCGTCGTCTTCGTCGATGGCCATGCCGTCCGGCCCGCGCCCGCCTGACATCTGGATAAAGACACCTACGCGCGACACTGTACCGTCGGGCAGCAGCGGCAGCCGCCATACGGCATTGGCCCGCGTTGCTGCAACGAACAGCGTGTTTTCTGCCTTGTTCAGTACCAGTCCATTGGGACTGGCAATACAGTCGGCGATGCGTTCGAGTCTGCCGCCGGCGCGCAGCCGGTAAACCACACCGGTCAGATCCTGCAGGCCGGTCTGTCCCTGATCGGTGAAATACAGGTCGCCATTGGACGCGAACACCAGATCGTTCAGGCCTTTGAAGGTTTCGAGGTTGTAGCGGTTGATCAGAGTCTCGATGCGGCCGCGTTTCGCGTCGAGCAGCATCAGTCCCCGCTTGTGGTCGGTCACAAAAATGCGGCCGTCCTTGTGGATTTTCAGGCCGTTGGGTTCGCCGTTGTATTCGACCACCAGATCCCACGCTCCATTGGGCGAGATGCGGAAGATGCGGCCGAAGGGTATGTCGGTTACATACAGATTGCCCTTGCGATCAAATGACGGGCCTTCGAGGAAACAGCCGCCGTGCGGAGCGGGCCGACCCGCAGCGAGGCGCTCGGCCGACACCTTGGTGCGGCGGAATTTTTTCGGCAGTTCGGCGTA
>JAOUIN010000087.1 GCA_029883965.1 Betaproteobacteria bacterium | reverse complement strand
AAACCGCTTCCAGGAACGCGCGGTTCCCGACGGCACACACGCCATCGTGGTCTCGGCGACCACGGTTGGCAGCTTTGTGTTCGACCGCTCCAAGGTCAAGTTCGAACTGGACAAGTGGGAGCCCGTAGTGCTCTCGCCGCAGGGCGCGGTGGTCTACGCGTCGCCCAAGTTGGGCGTCAGCGGCCCAAAAGACATTGCCAAACTCAAGGACAAGACGCTGGTGTTCGGCGGCCAGAGCGCCACCGGCGGCGAGTCGCGCACGGTCGTGTCGTTCGCGCTGCTCGGACTCAAGGTAAAGCATGTCTGGGGGATGAATCGTGGCCCGGTACGTCTCGCGTTTGAACGCAACGAATTGAACATCAACTACGACTCGGCTCCGGGGTATCTCGGCGCAGCCATGAAACTGGTCAAGGCCGGCAAGGCGGTGCCGCTCTATTCGATGGGAATCACCGACAGCAAGGGTGTGCTGGTGCGCGATCCGAATGTGCCCGACCTGCCGCACTTCGGCGAAGCCTACGAAATGATGACCGGCAAGAAGCCCTCGGGTCCCGGCTACGATGCGTGGCAGTCGGTGAACAAGATGATGACCATGGTGAACAAGGGCATCTTCCTGCCGGCAGGCACACCCAAGCCGGTGCTTGAGGCGTGGCGGACGGCCATCGACAAGACGTTCAAGGATCCGGAGTTCGAACAGAAGGCCGGCAAGATCGTCGAAGGCTATCCGCAGTTCATCGGTGAAGCGGCACGGCCCATCATCAAGGACGCCACCACGTTTTCACCGGCCGCGAAGAACTGGCTGAAGAATTACTTCAAGACCGAACATAACGTCAACATCCAGTAACGCCGGCAGCGCGAAGCCTTAAATGCAAGCAGACCTGCTGCAGGCGCTGGCCACGCTGCTCAGCGTAAAGCACCTGCTCTACCTGCTTGGCGGCACGCTGCTCGGCCTGGTGGTGGGCATACTGCCGGGACTGGGCGGCATCGCCGCCCTGTCCCTGTTGCTGCCATTCGTCTATGGCGGAGACCCCACGCTGGTGCTGCCGATGATGATCGGCCTGCTGGCCGTCACCAACACTTCGGATACGTTTCCCGCAGTGCTGGTGGGCATCCCCGGCACCTCCAGCGCCCAGGCCACCATCCTCGACGGCTTCCCGCTGGCGCGCCGCGGCGAGGCTGCGCGCGCACTGGGAGCCGCTTTTTCAGCGTCATTGCTCGGCGGTCTGTTCGGCGCTCTGGTGCTGACGCTGGCCATCCAGTTCGCGCGGCCGCTGATCCTGAAAGTGGGGTTCGGTGAACAACTGATGCTGGTGGTACTGGCGCTGACCATGGTCGGCATGCTCACCGGTGCGAGCGCCATCAAGGGTCTGATCATGTGCGGCATGGGGCTGCTGTTCGGCAGCATCGGCGCCGCCCCTGCGACGGCCGAAGAACGCCTGACATTCGACACGCTCTATCTCAGCGACGGCGTGCCGCTGGTCATCGTCGGTCTCGCCATGTTTGCGATACCGGAAATGATCGAAGTGCTGCGCAAGCGCAACACCATCTCGTCTTTACCGGAGCTTGGTTCCAACACCATGCACGGGTTCCGCGAAACGCTACGGCACAAATGGCTGGTGCTGCGCTGCTCTGCGTTGGGCGTGTTCATCGGCGCCCTGCCGGGGCTGGGCGGTTCGGTCACCAACTGGGTGGCCTACGGGCACGCCGTGCAGTCGGCGAAA
Organism: Betaproteobacteria bacterium; assembly: GCA_029883965.1. Lineage (GTDB taxonomy): Bacteria > Pseudomonadota > Gammaproteobacteria > Burkholderiales > SG8-41. The sequence continues at coordinate 7,242 of JAOUIN010000087.1, read as the reverse complement.
GACCGCTCGAAGTTCGGCAAAGGCGACATCCGCGGCGTGATCGGGCCGGAGGCGTCCAACAACGCCGACAACGGCGGCGCACTGATTCCGACGCTGATGTTCGGCATTCCGGGCTCGGCGAGCATGGCGCTGTTCCTCGGTGCGCTGGTCCTGATCGGGGTGGAGCCGGGAATCGGCATGATGGAGCGTCACCTCGATCTCACTTTCATCATCATCTGGTCGCTCGCCATCGCCAATGTGATCGGCGCCGGCATCTGCCTCTTCCTCGCCAGGCCGATTGCGCGGATCACGCTGGTGCCGTTCGTGCGTGCCGCGCCGTTCATGATCGTCATCGTCTACTTCGCCGCCTTTCAGGCGACGCGCGCGTGGGAGGACCTGATTGCGCTGTTCGTGCTCGGCGTGGTCGGGATGTACATGAAGCGATTCGGCTGGTCACGGCCCGCGTTCCTGATCGGATTCGTGCTGTCGATGCGGCTCGATGCTTCGGTCTACCAGTCGATACAGGTCTACGGCACGAGCTTTCTTGAACGCGGCGGCGTACAGGTGATCGTGGCGCTGATCGTGATCTCGATTTTCCTGGCGGCGCGCATGAAGCCCCACCGCGATGCGCTCACGGCGCAGGGCCCTCACGCCCCGATCAACAAGACACCGCAGGCGGTTTTCCTGGGTCTGCTTACCGTCGCCTGCATCTATGTCATCTACGACGCGTGGCCCCTCAACTTCCTGGGCAAGGTGTTTCCGGTATCGGTCGGGCTGATCACGCTCGCGCTGCTGATTGCCGCCGCCATCCTGTTTGGCCGCAGCCGGCCCGATTACGTGTTCTACGACAGTGAGCTCGAAATCAGCGACAAGGACCGGCCCCTACACAGCGACTTGCATTTCCAGGCCTGGATCGCGGCGCTGCTGGCGGCGATCGGCCTGTTCGGCTTCGTCCTCGGTGTATTCGTCTACATCTCGGCATTCCTGAGACTTAAGGCAGGTGCGCGCTGGCGCTGGGCGATCACCGGCGCGTTGATCGCGGTTGCCGTGACGAGCCTGTTCGGACATCTCTTCGTGCTGGAATACCCGACCGGGCTGTTGCAGAACTTCGCCGACCTGCCGTGGCCGCTGAACTGAAGAACCCCCTGGAGTTTACGCTGGCATAGCCATCCTCTGCGTGCGCAAGCCGGTGGATGTTCAAGTGACCAACAGCGCCTTCAGCGGATATCGAGCAACTCCGCCAGATTCTTCCAGAGAATTTTTTCTTTCTCGGCCGCCGTCAGTGACTCACGGTTCTCCAGCCACGTCACCGGCGACGGATGCCATGGCACAAACGGCCAGTCGCTGCCCATCACCACACGATCAGCGCCGACCTGGTCGATCAGGAACCGCAGCGCGGTCTCGTCACCGGTGACGGTGTCGTAATAAAGCTGCGTCTGGTATGCGCTCGGCGGCTTCGGCGTGCTGCGCGTCACCGGCCGGTCGTGCCAATTGCGGTCGAGCCGCCCCATCGCATAGCACGCAGGACCGCCGCCATGGGCGATGCAGATCTTCAGATCGGGGCACTTTTCCAGCACGCCGCCACAGATCAGCACCGCGGTGACGATGGCGTCGTCGAGGATCACGCCGAGGCTGTTGTTGAGCCCGTGACGCTTGATCCGGTCCGCCAGAAAGTTGTTGCGCGGCTGCGGATGGTAGAACAGCACCGCGCCCAGCTGCTCGGCTGCCTTGAAGAACGGCAGGAACCGCGGCTCGTCCCACTGCTCGGCATTGACCTGGGTGTCGAGTGACGCGCCCTTGAGGCCCAGTTGCGTGACCGCGCGTTCGAGCTCGGCGATCGCCAGTCCGGTGTCCTGCACCGGCAACGTCGCAAATCCCGCAAGCCGCCCTTTGCCTTTGCGCACGGTGGCACCGAGTTCGTCGTTGAAGTCACGCGCGAGTGCGAGGCCCTGCTCCGGCGGCAGGTGATAGCCGACGAAGGGTGTATGAATGGAAAGCACCTGCACGTCCACCTTCAACGTGTCCATGTCCCGGATGCGTTCTTCGACCGTGTAGCGTACCTTGGGCGACGAGAACTCGGTGCGCTGGCCGCAGGCCACCATCGTGCCTAACCCTTCACCCGGCTCGTGCCTGAAGCCATGCCAGTCCTGTTTCGCCTCGATGGCACGCCACATCGAATCGGGAACGATGTGGGCATGGATGTCGATGGTTTTCATGGTTCGGCCTGTAATAAATGGAAAATCGAATCATACGGGACCGGCGCACAATCTTTTGCTGCCGGGGTTTATCGAGCCGGATTCTCCGGTTACGAGGGCAATACACCGGGTCCGGACAAAAAAACCGCGCTGTTCAGGCGCGGCTGGTATAGCGTCGATTCCGGCTACTTGCCAAATACAGTCTTCAGCAGGTCGGTCGTGCGGGCAACCGGGTTGGTGCGGATTTTCTTTTCTTCTTCGCCAACGGTGTAGAACAGGCCGTCAAGCGACTTGTTGGTCACGTAATCATCCAGATCGAGCGACTGCTTGTTTACAAACGGCACGCTGTCATAACGCCCGATCATGTCCTGGTAGGCGCGCGTCGCGCCAACCTCATTGACCTTTTTTGACACGACCGGCTTGAACGCGGTGTAGAGCTTGCCGCGCATTTTGCGACTGAAGAATTCGGTGGCCGCAGTGTTGCCGCCGGTCATGATGCCGCGCACGTCTTCCAGCGACATGTCGCGGATCGCGTCGGCAAAGTATTTCGCCGCCAGCGGCGCGGCGGCTTCCGCCGCACGATTCATGCTGAGCACGAATGAATCGACCTGTTTCTGGAAGCCCACCATGCTGGCAACTTCCGCCACCTTCTTGATGCTGTCGGGCATCAGGATCTTCACCGCCTGATTGCCGAAGTAACCGTTAACGCCGGAGAGGCTTTTCACCGCGCGTTCGGTACCGACCGCCAGCGCTTCCTTGATGCCGGCACCGGTGGTTTTGTCGTCGGTGCTGCCGCCGGATCCACCTGCCTGGGTTTTGGGCAGGCCTTCGATCCCCTTGATAATGCTGTTGAAATCGGGCATTTGCGCCGATGCGGTGCACGCGACCAGCGCGCCCAATACGATTGCCAAAATTCCGTTCACCAGGTTCTCCTTTGTAGCCCGGTTAACACCGGGCTTGATATTCCACCGGAAACTGCACGGCACAGGCCACAGTCACTGTTTCGTTTTTGAGAAAGGACGTCAAATCTGAATACTCATGATGATAAACCCCTTTGCTACACGCATGTTCAGAGTCAAACACTGCCAATCAGCGTGTAATCGAGAAATTAGCTGCAACGCCGGCCATGCTGCGCCGCCGCATGCTGTACGCAAGCCATCGACACGACACACCTTTGAAAATTTCGGAGTCTGTGAAATATCAAAGAATTCGTCGCTCTCCGGTTTTTCATGCGAAAATCATCAGGGCAGCATCCTTTAAACGGGAGGCACATGCGGGCGTTTAACTACGTAGCAGCCGGAGACATCCAGCAGGCAGTTAGATTGCTTGCCGAGCATGGATCGGAGGCAAAAATCCTGGCCGGAGGCACAGACCTGCTGGCGGATCTCAAATCCTCACCACACCCCCCCAGGATGGTCATTGATATTTCACGCACGCAGGGGCTGGGTGGCATCGAGGTCACGGACAAGGGCTTGCGCATCGGGGCCCTGGTGACGCATACGGAGATCATGAAATCGAGCGTGATCCAGGAACACTTTCCGGCGCTGGTCGATGCCGCGCACACCATAGGTGCGGTCCAGACGCGCAACCTGGGCACCCTGGGCGGCAATCTGGTTACGGCAGTGCCGTCCATGGACAGTGGCCCTACGCTGATGGCTTTGGACGCCTGGGTCGTTCTGGCCGGGAACTCCGGCAACCGGCAAATGCCGTTGACTGAATTTTTCAAAGGACCACGGCGAACGGCATTGAAGCCGGACGAACTGCTGATGGAAATCGTCATTCCCGCTGAAAACATCGGCAAGCCGGTTAATTTTCTGAAATCTGGTTTGCGCAAGGGCCAGGCGCTGGCACTGGTGAACGCCGCAGGCAGCCTTTGGCTGGACGCGAAAGGCAGGATCAGGGAGCCGCGCATTGCGCTGGGCGCTGTCGCGCCTACCGTCATACGCGCGCCCAACGCCGAGAAATGCCTTGCAGGGCAAGTGCCTACACCCGAAATCATGGTCGAGGCCGGGAAAATTGCGGCAGAGGAATGCAAACCCATCACCGATTTCCGGGCATCGGCAACCTACCGGAAGGAAATTGTAGAGGTGCTGGTCAAAAGAGTGCTCATGCACGCGCATGCGCAGGCGTTGAAGAAGTAACGAAAACCGCGAGGTATCCGTGATGGACATTCGTCTTACCGTTAACGGCAGCCAACACGCATTGTCGGTACCGCCTGAAACCACATTACTGGGGCTGTTGCGTAATCAACTGGGTCATACCGGAGCCAAGCTTGGCTGCGATGTGGGTGACTGCGGCGCGTGCACGGTCATTGTTGACGGCAAGCCTGTGAACGCCTGCCTCATGCTGGCCGGGCAGGCGGACGGGCGGGAAATACTGACCATAGAAGGTCTTGCTTCGCGTGAGCAATTGCATCCGATACAGCGGGCCTTCGAAGAGCATGCATCGCTGCAGTGCGGTTTTTGCGGGCCCGGCGTCATTCTGTCGGCCAAAGCGTTGCTCGATGAGAACCCTGACCCGTCCCGGCAGGAGGTACGTGACGGACTGGCGGGAAATCTTTGCCGTTGCACGGGCTATACCAAGATGATTGACGCAGTACTTCATGCGGCTCGTGTGATGCGCAACGAGACCGACCATTCAGGTGCGAAAGTGGAGGGCTGAAGCATGAACAAAGGAGCGACGGTAGAAGAGAAGCTGCATATCGCCGAACAGGGGCTGGCTTCAGAGAACCCGCTGCGGGTTTACGGCGATACGCTGCCGGCGGTGTTCCCGCTGGAACTGCTGGTTCCTGAAGTCAGGCAGCAGACACCGGCCGTAGGACAGCGAGTGACCCGTCCCGATGGACGCATGCACGGACTGGGGCAAACGCGTTATATCGATGACATGGCGTTTCCCGGCATGCTCTATGCCAAGATCAAGCGCGCGGGCGTGGCGTCAGCGAGAATCGTCAGCATCGATACCAGCGAGGCCGAGGCAATGCCGGGGGTGGTTGCCGTGCTGACCGGCCGTGATGTTCCCGTCAATTCGTTCGGACCGTCGTTCCAGGATCAACCCGTGCTGGCAGATGAGCGCGTGTTTCATGCCGGAGACGGTGTAGCGGCAGTCGCTGCCGTCAGCGAGCAGATTGCCGAAGAGGCACTGACGAAAATCAAGGTTGAGTACGAAGCGCTGCCCGCCGTGTTTGATCCGCTGGAAGCCATCAAGGACGATGCGCCGAAAGTGCACGCGACCGAAAGCAATATCTACGCACGAAAAGTGATCATCAAAGGGGATGTCGAGCAGGCGCTGGCAGCCAGCGATCATGTGTTCGAGGGGCAATACCGCACCCAGATGGTGGAGCATGTGCCGATCGAGCCGCATGCATCGATTGCATTGTGGGATGCCAACGGCCGGGTCACGGTCTACTCGAGTCTCGGCCGGATCACGCTGGGGCGTGCGGATCTGGCCCGCACCTTGCGCATGCCGATCAATCGCATCCGGCTGGTCGGCACCATCGTCGGCGGTAATTTCGGCGGCAAGAATGAAATTACCCAGGAGCCGGTGCTGGCCTTGCTGTCCAAGAAAACGGGGCGCCCGGTAAAAGGCGTGTATACCCGGTCCGAGGAATTCATCGCCTCAACGACGCGTCATCCCTTCATCATGGATTTCAAGACCGGGGTCAATCGCGAGGGACGCATACTGGCACGCAAGATTCGCCTGGTGCTGGACGGCGGCGCCTACTGCTCCTGGAGTGAAACCACGCTAGGCAAAGCCGCGATACTGTCGGTGGGGCCCTACAGAATCGACAATGTGCATGTCGAGGCCTGCGTGGTCTATACCAACAAGACCATGACCGGTGCGATGCGCGGTTTCGGGGCGCCGCAGGTCTGCTTTGCCTATGAATCGCAGATGGATGAAATCGCCAGCGCCCTCGGCATCGATCCGCTGGAGATTCGCCTGCGCAATGCCTTCGAGACCGGTTCGATCAGTCCCACGGGACAGGTCCTGGACAGCGTTGTGGTCAAGGAGTCGCTGCTTCAGGCCGCACGTCGATTCGGCTGGAAGGAAGGTGGCGCATGAAACGGCGCGGACGCGGAATCGGCTGCATGTGGTACCCGATCGGATTCACGGTCGCTGCCAATGCCAGTGCAGCGACCATCAAGGTCAACGAAGACGGCACGGCGACGCTGCTGACCGGCACGGTGGAAACGGGGCAAGGTGCACTCACTGTCCTGGGGCAGATTGCTGCCGAGGCCCTGGGCATTGCAACCGATGACGTGCATGTCATTTCGGGCGACACGGATACCACGCCGATGGACACCGGCGCCATTGCCAGTCGCACCACCTACGTCACGGGCAACGCCGTCAAGCTGGCTGCCGACAAGGCGCTGGCCATTCTGTTTGAGATTGCAGCACCCATGCTGGGCGTACGTACGGACCAGCTCGAAGCACGGGACCGGAAAATCCAGGTCAAGGCTTTTCCGCAGCGTTACCTGGCGATCGGCGATGTGGCATTCCAGGCGCAAGTCGTGAAGGGGCAGCCTGCGATCGGCAGCGCCTCGTGGAATCCGGCGACCGTTCCGATGGACCCGGAAACCGGTCAGGGCAAACCGTTCAACACCTATGTTTACGCCACACAGATCGCCGAAGTCGACGTCGATGACGAGACCGGCGAGGTCGATGTGCTGCGCATCGTTGCCGCCCATGACTGCGGCACAGCGATCAACCCCATGCTGGTCGAGGGGCAGGTCGAAGGCGGCATCTCGATGGGCCTGGGATTTGCGCTGCAGGAGGAAATCCTGTTCGATGCCGCTGGCAGGCAGATCAACCCGAATCTCACCAACTACATCATGCCGACCAGCCTGGACATGCCCGAGATCGAGGTCGATATCGTCGAGAACTATGATCCTACCGGGCCCTTCGGTGCCAAAGGCGTGGGCGAACCGACTTCCGTGCCTACTGCAGCGGCCATACTCAATGCGATACATGACGCGGTGGGTGTACGCATTTACTCGCTGCCGGCAACAGCGGAAAAAATCCTGACGGCGATCAAGGCCAAAGGCATGGATGAGCGCAAGGCGCTGAAAGC
>JAOUIN010000391.1 GCA_029883965.1 Betaproteobacteria bacterium | reverse complement strand
CTTTAAGGTTAATGACATGCCATTACACGCTCACCTAACGCCGCCAACACGCGCAGCTTTGTAGTGAAGGCGAAGGCGCAACGAAAAAGCTGTCGCTGTGCTTGGCCTTGTTAACCTTGAGCTGAGAATGCCTCATGGTACGACACCTCTCCTCTCGGGAACTCGTCGGAAAACGACAGCGCCTGAAAATACTCAGCAGGCACACCGGGATAAACCAGCCCGTCTACAACCTTGAATCCGAAACGCCCATAATAGCCAGGATCACCAAGTACTACACAGCCAGATGCGCCCATTGCTTCAAGAGCAGCGAGAGAGCTTTTCATTAGACTCGAGCCAACACCGCGCCCTTGATACTCGGGAAGAACAGATATTGGCCCAAGCCCAAACCAGCCGGGTGCGCCACTTGAGAGCGTGACCGGCGAAATCGCTACATGACCAATAGCTTCTCCATCAACCTTGGCAACCTGAGAAATCGTTAACGCTCCGGCGTGGCGAAGAGTATCAACAATATACTGTTCGGTATGGTCAGCATGGGGAGCATTTAAAAACGCCTGCTCTGTAATCCGATGTATTTGTTCCGCTTCACCGGAACTTTCATTGCTAATTTGAATATCCAATCTCAATCTCTTGGAATGGTTAACGTGAAGTAGTTGACATTTTTAGTTGTCGTTATGCACCTGAGTATTGCGCATCATATGTCGCGGCAGCACACATCAATCCCGCGCAAAAACCGATAGCACATCACTTCACGGGTTCCAGCCGCACAATGACCCCATCCCGCTCATCCGTCAGCAGATAAACAAATCCGTCCGGCCCCACGCGCACATCGCGGATGCGCCCGATCATGCCCTTGATCATGCGCTCCTCGCGCACGATTTTTTCTCCGTCCAATTCCAGCCGCACCAGCATTTCATCGCGCAGCGCGCCGATCAGGATGCTGCCCTTCCAGTTCGGAAACCTGTCGCCGGTATAAAACGCCATGCCCGAGGGCGCGATCGACGGCACCCAGTGATGCAGTGGCTGCTCCATGCCGGGCTTGGCGGTGCCTTCACCGATTTTCGTGCCGAATCCGTAGTTGACGCCGTAGGTAATCACCGGCCAGCCGTAGTTGCGGCCTGAGCGCATTACGTTCACTTCATCGCCGCCCTGCGGGCCGTGTTCCTGCGTCCACAATTCGCCAGTGACCGGATGCAGTGCCGCGCCCTGCATGTTGCGGTTGCCGATGGTGAATTTCTCCGGTTTTGCGTTCCTGTTCTTCACGAACGGGTTGTCGGCCGGAACGCGGCCGTCGTCGTGCAGGCGGATCACCGAACCGGCGTGGTCATCCAGCCGCTGCGCGCGCTCTTTCTCGCCGCGGTCGCCGAGCGTGAGATAAACGTAACCCTTGCGGTCGAACACGATGCGTCCGCCGAAATGCTGGCCGCCGCGGGTTTTCGGTTCCATGCTGAACAAAACCTGAACATCGGTCATGGTGTGACCATTCAGTTTTCCGCGCGCCAGCGCCGTGCCCCAGCCGGGCACACGCAGATCGCCGTCCGGCGCGTTGTAGGCCCAGTAAATCCAGCCGTTGTCCGCGTACTGCGGATGCAGCACCACATCGAACAGCCCGCCCTGCCCCGCAGCGACGATTTCCGGAAGACCGGCTACCGGTTTCGGATCGAGTTTGAAATCCCTGCCGATGATGCGCAGCCGGCCCGATCGCTCGGTCACCAGCATGCGGCCGTCAGGCAGGAAGGCGATGGACCAGGGATGATCCAGGCCTTTGGTCAGGGTAACGACGCGGAATGCGTGTTTCTCCGACTGTACGGTTTGCTGAGCGGTTGCCGGGCTGACCAGTCCTCCGGCGCATGCAAGAAATGCAATGTGCAACAGGTATTTTTTCATCGGTAATATCCACGGAAACGCAGGGTGCCGCGTTTATAATAGCGCCCTTTCGCAAGACCGCATCTGATGTTACCTGTCCAGCTGCCCGCACCGGGGCAGCGCGCAAGCACTGCACTGCTGCAGGGTTCAAGTGATGCGCTGGCGCTGGCCGCGCTGGCGGCACGCGCTCGTCCGCTGCTGGTGCTGACCGAGTCCGCATGGCAGGCGCAGCGCCTGTTGCAGGAGATTCCGTTCTTCGCGCCGCAACTGCGGGTGCATCTGCTTCCCGACTGGGAAACGCTGCCCTACGACCATTTCTCGCCGCACCATGACCTGGTGTCGGAACGGCTGGCCACGCTGTGCCAGATCGCGCGCGGTGAATTCGACATCGCGCTGGTACCGGTGACCACGGCGCTTTATCGCATGGCGCCGGTGG
>JAOUIN010000392.1 GCA_029883965.1 Betaproteobacteria bacterium | reverse complement strand
GCGCCGACTGCGCGCCGTCAGCTTCACCCTAGTCCGACAGTCCGCGCAGTGAATTGATCTGGCGCAAATCCCGGGCTGGATGCGCTCGGCCGATCGCAGCACTTGGCCGGTGGCCGCTTCCGACCCGAAGCGGGTTTGAAGTGGACGGGAGGAGACGCCCCTTAATGCCTTTCAGCGAACCGAAAAAATACCAATAAAAACAACTGGTTAAATCGTAACTGTGTCTGACCCAACGGGTGTGGGAGTGACCGCAGGAAGCTGCGTTGCATCCGGCAGTGCGATTCAGGCACCGAAGGTGTAGCGGCTGCCGACATTGGAATAGACCACCTTGTCGGGCATCTTCTGGCGCAGCATGTCAATGAAACGTTCGCCGGTGCAGTGCATCGGCACGATCACGTCGGGGTTGATTGCCTCGAGTTCCTTCAAGGTGTGCTGCAGGTACTCGACATTCGCGGGCCCGAGATGGAACCCGCCCATCACCGCGTGTACCCGGTCTACATTGGCCGCGGCCATCGCGCTCTTCACCGTGTTGATGATGCCGGTGTGGCCGCAGGAAGAGATCACCACCAGTCCCTTGCCCTTGACGATGTAGCAGGTGGCGTGTTCGTCGGGATGCGTGTCCTTGACCAGCTTGCCCTCGCGCTCGGCTTCGGTGAAATGATCGTTCACCACCAGCGAGCCGCCGGTAACGGTCTCGAAAGAGGTGCGCTCGATGTAGCCTGAAGTGAAGGGTCCCTCCAGTGCCTGCGGCTGCGGACAGCACAGGGGCATGACTTTCTGCGCTTCAAGTGCTGCGCGGTCGAGCGTGCACCACTCCAGCGTCTCGCCGCCTTCCTTGACCCACTTGGTACGGAATACCGTCTCGCCGCCGACGTAGAGCGCGATGTCATCGCGCATCGCGCCGCGGTGCTGCTTCACAAAGCCCTGCAGTCCGCCGAAATGGTCGAGGTGGCCGTGGCTCAGGATCAGGCCGTTGATCTTCGCGGGCTCGATGCCCAGCAAATCAAAATTGCGATTGATGATTTCCGGGGTGTAGCCGAAGTCGAGCACGTACTGCGCCTTGGCGCCGCCCATCTCAGAAGCGAGGTGCAGCGACAGACCCCACTCGCAGGCGAAGGTGCTCTCGGGGCGGCCGACGATGCGGCCGACATGCTCGATCTTGACGTGCGGGTGCGCCATGCGCGGCAGGAAACGCTCGTAGCGGGAGTCGACGAGGACGCGGACGGTCAGGGCATCGACGACGGGGGCTTTGAAAGGTCTGGTGGCAGTCATGATTGCGGGTCTCCTCGGAACCGGTAAATTATCACTAAAACCCTTCGGGCTGTGATCAGCTGGGAAAATCGGACTCGCTGCGAAAAGCGCGACGTGAGGGGGTGCCGATACGCGGTGGCGGGGGGCTGACCGAGCAGGCGCGGGAGTACGCGACGAAGCAGGATGTGAAGCTGGTGGAGAGTGCGTAACCGGTGAAGCTGGTTCAGGTGTAGGCCGGGAGGAACAGCGACGCGGTTGAGCCGGGCGCCAGCACGGCAAACAGGACCGTGTAACTTCCGGGAAATTTACACCGACCCTGCTTATTCGCACTCGCAGCCAGGATCGCCGGTCAAGAGATGATCAACACCGTCAGCCCGGCCGGTGCCTTATGCCGGAATGATGTTCCAGACTTCGTCGAGTTTCGTGCCCGAGGCGCGTACCACTTTGGCGATCGGGCAGTACATTTCCAGTTCGTGACGGATCTGGTCGATCTGCTCCTGCGTTGCATCGGTGGTCACGTCGATGTGCAGGGTCATCGCCGGAAACGGCACGGCCACGTCTTCGGCAAGGGTGACGCCGCGGCGGTCGAAGTCCGCCTCGAGGCGGATGTTCATCGCCTTGAACTCCACGCCGTTCTTGTGCGCGATCTTGTGGCTGATGACATTGGTGCAGCCGATCAGCGACGCGGCAAAGGTCTGCGTCGGGCTCATGCCGAGGTTGGTGCCGCCGCGCTCGACCGGTTCATCGATGATGGTCGTCAATCCTGCAATGCTGACATCGGTGCGTGAATGTGATTGCGCCACGCCTTCCATGCGCATTTTGATGGTGGTTTTTTCCCTGACTACAACCATTGCGGTAATCCCTTTACAAGTGGATCAATCTCAAGTCGACGGGCGGTGCCTGACGTTCGACCGTGTTCATGCAGTTTAACGGACTGGCGTTTATCGCCGGCCGTTCGCTGTCACTCAGCGCGCGTCGTGAAAGAATTTCAGGAGCTTGAGGGCCTCAACGTTCGAGTGCCGAAACGCCGCCGGATCGAACGATGCCT
>JAOUIN010000086.1 GCA_029883965.1 Betaproteobacteria bacterium | reverse complement strand
CGCTTGGCCGCGCCGCTCTTGCTCTTCATCTTCGGCATGGTAACTCCTGTTTTAGCCTAGCGTCGGGCGCCCGCATCAGCAGGACTTAAAGCCCGAACACTACTTCTTTTCAACGACCGCAGCGTCTTCTGCCGCAGCCACTTTTACCGGTGTTTCCACCGCTTCCGGCGTTGCCGCCGGTTTTTCCGCTACTGCGGCAGGCTTCGCCGCCTTCTTTGCACCCGCGGCCTTGCTGCCGGCCTTGGGAGAACTCTTTGCCGCCGCAGGCGCAGCCTTCGGCGCTACTTTCTTCGGCGACAGCACCATCACCAGCTGACGCCCTTCCATTTTCGGGAACTGCTCGACTACCGCATGCTCGACCAGATCCGCCTTCACCCGCTCCAGCAGCCGGATACCGAACTCCTGGTGCGCCATCTCACGCCCTCTGAATCGCAGCGTGATCTTTGCCTTGTCGCCTTCGTCCAGAAACCGGATCAGGTTACGCAGCTTGATCTTGTAATCGCCTTCGTCCGTGCCCGGACGGAATTTCACTTCCTTGACGACGATCTGCTTCTGCTTGAGCCGCGCTTCATGCTGCTTCTTGCTCTCGCGGTACTTGAACTTGCCGTAATCCATGATCCGGCATACCGGAGGTTTTGCCGTCGGTGCGATTTCCACCAGATCCAACTCGGCTTCTTCTGCAAGTTTATTGGCAGCTGCGATGCTGATTACGCCGACCTGCGAACCGTCGGCTCCAATGACCCGCACTTCCGGAGCAGTGATATCACTATTGATCCGGGCTTCTTTTTCCTGGGCTATGCGACAAACTCCCTGATTTCGTTACTCTTAAACCGTACGTCCCTTGCGGGCAATTTCGCTGTTCAACAGCGACAAAAAGGACTCCAGGGTCATTTGCCCCAGGTCCTCGCCTTTACGGGAACGCACAGCCACCAGTTTTGCCGCCACTTCCTTGTCTCCAACCACCAGCTGGAAGGGCAGCTTTTGCAGACTATGTTCGCGGATTTTATAGGAAATCTTCTCGTTTCTCAAGTCAGCTTCGACCCGGAAACCGGCCTTTTTCAGGGTTTCCGCAACGCCCGCAACATAGCCGGCCTGTGCTTCTGAAATATTCATCACCACTGCCTGCACCGGAGCCAGCCAGGCCGGCATCGCTCCGGCGTAATGTTCGATCAGAATCCCGATAAACCGCTCCAGCGACCCCAAAACGGCCCGGTGAAGCATCACCGGCACATGCCGGGTGTTGTCTTCGGCCACGTATTCGGCGCCCAGACGCCCCGGCAGCGCGAAATCCAGCTGCAGCGTTCCGCATTGCCAGATCCGGCCGAGCGAGTCCTTGAGCGAAAACTCGATTTTCGGACCGTAAAAAGCGCCCTCGCCCGGATTCAGGTCCCATTCCAGGCCCTTGGCATCCAGAGAGGCCTTCAAAGCCGCTTCCGCGCGATCCCAGGCGGAATCGTCGCCGATCCGTTTTGGCGGACGCGTCGACAATTTGACCAGGATCTGGTCAAAGCCGAAATCAGCGTACACCTTGCGCAGCAAATCGATGAAGGCGCCGGATTCCCCCTGAATCTGGTCTTCGGTGCAGAAAATATGCGCGTCGTCCTGCACGAACCCGCGCACCCGCATCAGGCCATGCAGCGCACCCGACGGCTCGTTGCGATGGCAGGAGCCGAACTCCGCAATGCGCAGCGGCAGGTCGCGGTAGCTTTTGACGCCCTGATTGAAAATCTGTACATGACCCGGACAGTTCATCGGCTTGACCGCGTAATCGCGTTTCTCGGACTCCGTTGTGAACATGTATTCCCGGTAATTCTCCCAGTGCCCGGAACGCTCCCACAGGACGCGATCCATGACCTGCGGCGTTTTCACCTCCCGGTAGTCCGCGGCAGTCAGCAGATTCCGCATGTACTGTTCGACGGCCTGCCAGATCACCCAGCCGTTGGCATGCCAGAACACCATGCCCGGCGCCTCATCCTGCATGTGAAACAGATCGAGCTGGCGGCCGAGCTTGCGATGATCGCGTTTTTCCGCTTCTTCCAGGCGATGCAGATACTGCTCCTGCTCCTCCTTTTTCGCCCAGGCCGTGCCATAGATCCGCTGCAGCATTTCGTTCTTCGAATCACCGCGCCAGTACGCGCCGGCCAGCTTCATCAGCTTGAACACCTTCAGCTTGCCCGTAGACGGCACATGCGGCCCGCGGCAAAGGTCGATGAAATTGTCCTGACGGTACAGCGAGATCGGCTCGTTACCCGGAATCGACGCAATGATTTCCGCCTTGTACTTCTCGCCCATGTCCGAGAAGAACTTCACTGCCTCATCCCGCGGCATCACCTGCCGGTCAACCTTGATGTCGCGTTTGGCGATCTCCGCCATGCGTTTTTCGATTGTCGCCAGATCCTCGGGCGTAAACGGCCGTTTGTACGAAAAGTCGTAGTAAAAGCCGTCTTCAATCACCGGCCCGATCGTCACCTGCGCATCGGGAAACAACTCCTTGACCGCATGTGCCAGCAGATGCGCGGTGGAATGGCGCAGAATCTCGACCCCCTCGGCGTTCTTGTCGGTAATGATTGCAAGTTCTGCGTCCGCCCCGATCGGAAAAGAGGTATCGACCAGTTCGCCGTTGACGCGTCCGGCCAGTGCCGCCTTCGCCAGTCCGGCACCAATCGACGCCGCCACTTCCGCCACCGTAACCGGGCGATCGAAGGACCTTACCGAACCATCGGGCAATTTGACATTGATCATATGTAATCCGTAAGCACAAACAAAAAAAGTGCGGGCCAGCCGCACTTTTCTTTACCACCCTACCAAAGAATTTACGCAGCCATTACCGGAGTGCCATACCCTTGCAAGTTCGCGGTGTCATAACGCTCACTTCCTGTAATCCGCCGGTAAAAATACGCAGTTCAAAAATTGGTAGGCGCGATTGGACTCGAACCAACGACCCCCACCATGTCAAGGTGGTGCTCTAACCAGCTGAGCTACGCGCCTGAAGAGGCAGCATTTTAGCCGAATCACCGACGCCCTTCAAATAAAATCAGGCTGAAATCAACCCTTTATTCCCGGGAACGAGCGCGGCGTCGACGGCTGCGCCTTGCCGCCGCAAACAGGTCCCGCGGGCCGGGGCTTCAGACCTGCGGCCCGATGAGGATATATTGTCCACAACGCCGCACCTCATGATTCCACCCCAAAGACCCGATTGATGCGTCCTTTCCTGTTGTTGGCCCTGCCCGCAGTCCTGATCATGACGGCTCACGCGCAAATGCCGGTTCACGACATGGTCGTCATACCTGCCGGCAGCTTCACCATGGGACGCGACGACGGCCCGGCCGATGAGCGTCCCGCACATACGGTCGCCGTTGGTGCTTTCCGCATAGATCGTTACCCGGTCACCAATGCCCGGTTCGCCGAATTCCTGCAGACCGCAGGTCATGTGAATCCGCAGGGCGAGCGGCTGTACGATATCGACGACAACGATGCACGCATCCACCGTACCGATCACCGGTGGCGAGCGGATCCGGGGTTCGAGCACCATCCCGTGGTTGAGGTCTCCTGGGCCGGCGCCCGCGATTACTGCACCGGTCACGGAAAACGCCTGCCCACCGAAGCCGAATGGGAGAAAGCTGCCCGCGGCAATGATGCGCGGCGCCATCCGTGGGGCAACGCATCACCGGATCGCAGCCGTGCGCGGTATGACGCAGGCTGGAATGAAACGGCGCCGGTCGATGCACATCCTGCCGGTGCCAGTCCGTACGGCGTGCATGACATGGCGGGTAATGCCTGGGAATGGGTGGCCAGCGCTTATCGTCCTTATCCGTATCGCGCCGACGACGGCCGCGAGAGCCAGTCGACCGGTCCGGTACGCAGCACACGCGGCGGCGGCCACGACTCGCCTGCCGCAGAAATCACGACGACGCAGCGCGGACGCGCGCTGTCACGCAATCCACGCGCAGGGCATCACAACATCGGGTTTCGTTGCGCGATTTCGTTTACGGATGCAACATTACAAAAACCATGAACATCGACTCAAAACACCTCGCCGGTGAACTGCTGGCCGCGCTGGATGGCGGCAAAACCATCGCGTCCGTCGGTGAGCGCAATCCGGGATTCGACTGGGAGCACGGTTACGCGATCGCTGCAGAAATACTCGCGCTGCGGCGCGCGCGCGGTGAAAAACCCGTTGGACGAAAAATCGGATTCACCAATCGCAATATCTGGCCTGAGTACGGCGCCACCGCGCCGATCTGGGCCCACGTCTATGACCGCACGCTGATTCATGCAAGGGATCAGGGCGCGACGATTTCCCTTGCAGGCAGCGCGCACCCCAAGATCGAACCGGAAATCGCATTCTGCCTCAGTACGCCGCTGCCCGTCGGCACGAATGACCCGGAACGCATCCTGCAATCCGTCGCCTGGTATGCACCCAGTTTCGAGATCGTCGATTGCCATTTCACAGACTGGAAATTCCAGCCGGCTGATGCCGCCGCCGATTTTTCCTTCCATTGGAAACTGGTCGTGGGCACCCCGGTTCCGCTGGTAAAGGACAAAATACCGTTTATAAACAAACAGTTAAAATCATGTGGCATCACGCTATCGCAAAATGATGCAGTCCGGGATCGCGGTGTCGGCGCCAATGCGCTCGATCATCCGTGCCTGGCGCTGGCGTTCCTCGCAGACATCATCGCGCGCCAGCCCCGTTTTGACGCGCCGGCCGCTGGTGAAATCATCACCACCGGCACCCTCACCACCGCGCTCGACATCCATGCCGGGGACACCTGGTCTTCACGCTACGATGGACTGGATGGCATGGCCGGCCTGACACTGCGGTTCACCGACTGACAGCCGTCCTAGCGCCGGATCGCGCTGACCACGCCCCTGACCTCGCGCACCAATGCAAGCGCGCGGTCCAGTTGTGCCAGATTGCCCACCTCCAGCGCCAGCCGCATATGCGCTGAGAGGTCGCGACTGGTACTCCTGGTGGCCGTAACGTTGATATGCTCGCGCGACAGCACCTCGAGTATGTCGCGCAACAGACCGGTCCGGTCCGCCGCTTCGATATCCACTTCAACCGGAAAGACCGCGCCTTCCGCGTCGCCCCATTCCGCCGTCACCATCCGCTCCGGTGCCAGACGCCTGACACTGCTGCAACTGGCGCGGTGCACGGTCACGCCGCGCCCGCGCGTGACAAAGCCGATGATGGGTTCGGGTGGCGCAGGCCTGCAGCATTTGGCCATCGTCGTGAGCAGCCTGTCGACGCCGACGACCAGTACGCCGCCTGCACCCTTCGCCCGGGGGCGGGCGACGACGGGTGCCGCCACTTCCGCGTCCGGCGACTGCGGCTCTCCGGTCAACGCATCCCGCAAGGCCTTGGGTCCGATCTCGCCGCGACCCAGTCCCGTCAGCAGGTCGGGCAGCTTTTCGAATCCCATGTCTGCAGCAAGCTGATCCAGATTCAGCTTGTTCATGCCCTGCCGCT
Organism: Betaproteobacteria bacterium; assembly: GCA_029883965.1. GTDB lineage: Bacteria > Pseudomonadota > Gammaproteobacteria > Burkholderiales > SG8-41. The sequence continues at coordinate 3,521 of JAOUIN010000086.1, read as the reverse complement.
GCAACTCCTTCTCGAGCAGGCTGCGCCCCTGTGCGATATCAGCATCCAGATTCTGGCGGTTGAACCACTGGCGCACCTTGCTGCGCCCGCCTGTGCTTTTCAGGTATCCCAGCTGCGGGTTCAGCCAGTCGCGACTGGGCGCGCCCTGCTTTGCCGCGAGAATCTCCACCTGCTGTCCGTTGGCCAGCGGCGTGTTCAGCGGCACCATCGCGCCATTCACCTTGGCGCCGCGGCAGCGATGACCGAGCTCGGTATGCACGTGATACGCAAAATCCACCGGCGTCGAACCCTTGGGCAGATCGATCACCCGGCCCTGCGGCGTGAACACGTAGACCGAATCCTCGAACAGCTCGGTACGGAACTGCTCGGCAAATTCACCGGCATCGCGAACCTCATCCTTCCACTCGAGCACCTGCCGCAGCCACGCGATTTTTTCCTGGTAGCCCCTGTCCTGGCGACCGCCTTCCTTGTATTGCCAGTGCGCGGCCACACCGAGCTCGGAATGCTCGTGCATCTCATGCGTACGTATCTGCACTTCCACTGATTTGCCTTCGGGTCCGATCACGGCAGTATGCAATGACCGGTAATTGTTGGCCTTGGGCTTGGCGATGTAATCGTCAAATTCCTTCGGCAGCGGCGACCACAGACTGTGCACGATGCCCAGCACCGCGTAGCAATCCTTGACGTCCCGCACCAGCACCCGCACTGCGCGAACGTCATAAAGTCCTTCAAAATCAATGGACTTCTGCTGCATTTTGCGGTGGATGCTGGCAATGTGCTTGGGCCGCCCGTTGACTTCGCAGGCGATGCCCGCACGCGCAATTTCACCCTTGAGCAGCGCCACGACGTTCTCGATGTAACGTTCGCGATCCAGACGCTTCTCATCGAGCAGGCGCGCGATGCGCTTGTAGGCCTCGTTGTCGAGCACACGCAGGGCAAGGTCCTCAAGTTCCCACTTGATCTGCCACACGCCGAGCCGGTTGGCCAGCGGCGCGAGGATGTCGCGCGTCAAGACTGCAGCCGCCTTGCGTTGCCGTTCGTCGCCTGATTTCACCAGCGTACGCAGCTCCTGCAGATGATCCGCCAGTTTTATCAGCACCACGCGCACATCCTGCACCATCGCCAGCAGCATTTTGCGCAAGGCCTCCAGCTGCGCGGCCTGCGCCTCCCGCTTCAGCGCACCTGCATTGCCGGACAGTGCGCCAAGCTCGCCCATGCGCACCACGCCTTCCGCAAGCTCTGTGACCACACTTCCGAATTTCTCGCGTATCTCCGGGGCTGTTTCCGGCTGCGTGCGCAACACCGGAACCAGCAGCGCCGCCGCCACCGATTCGTGATCCAGCTCCAGATCCAGCAAGGTCTCCGCCACCGTCTGCGCCTGAGCCAGCGCTTCCGTTGACATCATGTTGACGGCATAGTCTGAAACACCACGCACCATCGCGGTGCCCGCCGCATCGAAACGCCCACCGGCGCGGTCCAGCCACGACTGCGAAGCCGCGGCGTCCGGATGCTTTACCAGTTGTAAATGTTTACGCGGATTCATTCATGTTTTCTCGTTTTACGCGGCCGGCCTGAGCCGGGCCGGCGGCATGCGTAACGACTTTCCCATAAGGCCGCGCCGTTGGCCTATTTGTTGCTTTTCCGCTATTTTAAAGGAACAACATCACGATCCCGCGGTCTGACCTGAATACAAAAAAATAACAACATAACAACGAAAGGGAGCACCATGAGTGCCAAACCTCCGTACGATGAAATGCGTGCAGCAGACGGTACGATCCGTCCGCACTATCGCGCGCATGCGGAATGGCTGAAGCACCAAGAGCCCGGATTCCTGCAGCAGAAACAGCGTGAGGCCAACGCGCTCTACACGCGGCTGGGCATCACCTTCGCCGTATACGGCGATGAGTCCGGTACCGAGCGTTCGATTCCGTTTGACATCATTCCGCGAATCATCCGCCCCGCTGCCTGGAAGATCATCAGCGACGGTGCGCGCCAGCGTGTGCGTGCGCTGAACGCATTCCTCAAGGACATCTACAACGAGCAGGAAATCGTCAAGGCCGGCATCATTCCGGCCTCGCAGATCACCGGAAACCCGGCTTACAGGCCCGAGATGAAGGGCGTCCAGTTGCCGGGTGATGTGTATGTGCACATCGCCGGCGTCGATATCGTCAAAACCGACGCGGGCCAGTTCTACGTGCTCGAAGACAACCTGCGCACGCCGTCGGGTGTGTCCTACGTGCTCGAAAACCGCAAGATGATGATGCGGCTGTTTCCCGACCTGTTCAGCAAAATGCCGGTGGCGCCGGTGGATCATTTCACTGACGACCTGCTGGAAAATCTGCGCGCGGTCGCCCCCTCGCATACCAGCCAGCCCACCGTCGTGGTCATGACCCCGGGCGCCCACAACAGCGCTTACTTCGAACACGCGTTTCTTGCGCAGCAGATGGGTGTGGAACTGGTGGAAGGGCAGGACATGTTTGTCGCCGACGACGTGGTTTACCTGCGCACCACCGAGGGCCCGCAGCGGGTTGACGTGATCTACCGCCGCATCGACGATGACTTTCTCGACCCCGTGGCATTCCGCCCGGATTCAGCGCTCGGCGTACCCGGCCTTTTTTCCGCGTACCGCGCCGGCAACGTCAATCTGGCCAATGCCATCGGCACCGGCGTCGCCGACGACAAGTCTACCTACCTGTTTGTGCCGCAGATGATCGATTATTACCTGAACGAAAAACCGATCATCGAGAACGTACCCACCTACAAACTAAGCGATCCTGAAGATCTGGCCTATACGCTGGCCCACCTTCCGGAGCTGGTGGTCAAGGAAGTTCACGGCTCAGGCGGTTACGGCATGCTCGTCGGCCCGACCTCGACCAAGGCGCAGATCGCCGATTTCCGCAAGGTCATTGAAAAAAACCCGAAAAACTATATCGCGCAGCCGACTCTCGCACTGTCGACCTGCCCCACGTTCATCGACTCCGACGTCGTGCCGCGGCACGTAGACCTGCGCCCGTATGTGCTGGCCGGTCGAGAAGTCACGCTGGTCCCCGGCGGTTTGACACGGGTCGCCCTGCGGGAAGGATCGCTCGTCGTCAACTCATCCCAGGGCGGCGGCACCAAGGACACCTGGGTATTGGAGGATCAATCATGCTGAGTCGCCAGGCCAACAATCTCTACTGGATGTCGCGACAGATAGAGCGCGCCGAGAATACGGCGCGCCTGCTCGACATCACGCATCGCATGTCGCTGCTGCCTTACCGCGTCGTCGATACCGGACAGGACTGGGCGGACCCGTGGGCGCTACCGCTGATCATCAACGGGCTTGCGAGCGAGTACTACTCCAGCCATCCCGGGCAGATTACGTCCCAGAAGGTGCTGCATTTCATGGTGATGGACAGCGCCAATCCGTCCAGTATTTTTTCATTGATGCGCGCCGCCCGGGAAAACGGCCGCAGCATGCGCGGTTTGCTCACCACGGAAATGTACGAAGATCTGAACTCGATGTGGCTCGAACTGCGCAG
>JAOUIN010000390.1 GCA_029883965.1 Betaproteobacteria bacterium | reverse complement strand
TTGTGCCTGCGCATGGGTCACATAGACCAGACACACACCGAGAGCGACGAGTCCACCGAAATATCCCAGACTCCAGCCCCAACCCGACACCCGGCCCAGCGCCTGACCGGTCGCGATCTCCGGCAGGAATGCCGCAACGAGGTTTTCACCGGTGCCGAAGAAAAAATTCGACATGATGATGAGCGCGATGCCGGTTGCCACGTCGCCCCCGCCAACCAGCGCCAGGCCCGCCGTGAACACGATGCATCCCGCGGTCGTTGCACCCAGCAGGCGCTTCTTAGCGGCATGGACGTCCGCGTATGCGCCGATGACCGGCGCGGTCAGCATGATCAGCAAATAGGATGCGGCCAGCGCCGCGGTCCACGCAAATGTCGCCCAGGGTGCGTTACCGGCAACTTCGGCGACAAAATACGCGCTGAACACGGCGGTGATAACGACCGTGGTGTAGCCGGAATTGGCAAAATCGTACATCGCCCACGACCACACTTCACGCGAACGCACCCCGGGCGCCAGCCCGTTGCCTGTGGTTTCAGCCACGCATCACTTCGGGAATGATCAACATTGTGCGGAGCATGGTAACAGCACCGCCGGGCGTCGCTGCCGACGCCCGCGAGACTCACGCGCAGGACTGCGCACGCACCATGCGATAGAGCCGCGGACCGGCCCACAACAACACCGCACCGAAATAGATCAGCAGCAGGATCAACAGCAGGTTCAGCAGCGCGTCCATGACGCACCTCCTGACTTCATGTAACGACGCCTTAGCTCCTGCAACTCCCGTACCCGGTTGGCGCCGGATGAGCGTAGGTGCCGCGCGGACCAGCGGCAGGCCGGCAACACGCAACGACGAAACCCTGACAACGGCGGCGAAACCCCGGCGAACTGCAATCAAAACGCAGGTTTTGCCGGTGCGTCTCTGGGCGGAGACAAAAATCATCATTTAAATCAGAAGGTTAAATAAACTTTCTGCGGACCGTCGTGGATTGACAACAGATCGCGAAATGAAGTTTCGGATAACATTTTGATTTTGTTGATATTTTCATCTGGCACGATGTCTGCAATAGCTTGTAGCCGGAAGATTCAACGCACGGAGCAGTCATGAAACGCGGCATCACCTTGTTGATCCTGAGCGGCACACTGGCCTTAAGCGCCTGCTCGACGCCACCGACCAACGCGCAGGTAGGCGCGACGGCCGGTGCGGTCATCGGCGGTGTTGTCGGCTCGGCCTTCACCGGCAGCACTGCCGGCACGGTGATTGGCGCGGGCGCAGGTGCTGCAGTCGGTCACGAGATCGGCAGGCGCATCAAATAAGGATTCCGCAAAAACTCCTCCGAGCAGGGTACTGCGAAACGAACCCCTGTTTTCCCCCGGCGCAAGCCGGGGTTTTTTTGTACGGAGACGCCGGGCTCAGCGCGGATCGACCGGCGTCAGCCGCGCAAAACCGAGCAGTTGTTCCAGCCAGGCTGCGTGTGAGAACAGCTCCTCTTCGCCCTTGGGCTGGCCAACGACTTGCAGACCGATCGGCAAGCCTGCCTTGGTGAATCCACCGGGCATGGCCATCACCGGACAGGCCGTCATCGTGATCGCACAGGTCAGCTCCAGCCAGCCCATGTAACCCTCGAACGCGATGCCGTCCCAGCTTTGCGGATAGCGCCAGGTGACATCGAACGGCGGACACAGCGTCGAAGGACAGATCAGCAGATCATACTGCTCGAAAAACGCCGCGGCGCGCCGGATGATTTCACCTTGCACTATTTCCGCCGCGACGATATCGGTGAGTTTCAGGCCCAGGCCGAATTCGGCGTTCTGTACCACCTCCGGTTTCAACACATCGCGGTATTTCTTCAGCAGCGGGGCGACCCGCGCGATGTAGACCGCGCCGCGCAGGGTCAGGAAATTTTCAGCGGCATCGCGCAAATCAGGGTGCGTGTCTTCCACCTCCACGCCTTCCGCGGACAGCTTTTCTGCGACCGCGGCAATCGCCGCGCGCACTTCACGGTCGACCACCGGTGCGATGCCGAGGTCGGCGCTGACCGCGACGCGCAGCGGCTTTTTCGGGCGCGCCGCTGCTTCCGCGAAAGACGGCAGCGGATCGCGCGGCGATAGCGGATCACGCGCATCGAATCCCGCTTCGGCATCGAACATCAGAGCGACGTCGGCGACGGTGCGCGCCATCGGCCCTTCGACCGACAGCGGATTGAAGGGCTGCTTCTGCACCCGCGCCACCATGCCCGGACTCGGGCGCAGGCCGCTCACCGAGCAGAAACTCGCCGGCGTGCGGATGCTGCCGCCGAAATCGTTGCCAGTGGCCAGCCACACC
>JAOUIN010000085.1 GCA_029883965.1 Betaproteobacteria bacterium | reverse complement strand
GTTGTTCAACGGGTATCGCAGAGCGGCGGCATTGCTGTTGCTGTTGGCGGTCGCGTTCTGGGGCGGGACATTGCAGTTCGGGTCGCGTGACATGCGGCTGTTCCTGGCGGGTGCGGCCGGCTACGCAGTATTTGCTCTCGTGATGTTTGCGATTATTCGTACGCGGGAGCACTTTACCTGGCAGCTCGCTATTCAGGTCGGCGGTGACATCGGCTTTGTCGTGTTGTTGATGTACGCGAGTGGCGGTTTGTCGAGCGGCCTAGGCCTTCTGCTGCTGACGTCTCTGGCCGCGGCAGGACTGGTGGCGCGTGGCCAGTTAACCCTGTTTTTTGCCGCGATTGCCAGCATCGGTGTCCTGCTGGAACATACCTATGAGGTGTTGCGCTTTTCCGAAAGCGGCGCGCAATACGCACAGGCCGGACTTCTGTCGGTTGCATATTTCGCAATTGCATGGCTGGCACACACACTGGCCAAGAGGTCGCTGGCCAGCGAGCGTCTCGCTGCTCAGCGGGAGATTGATCTCGCAAATCTGGCGCAGGTGAATCAGCTGGTAATTCAGGACATGGAACACGGCGTGATTGTCGCAGACGGTGACGGAGTCGTGCGCCAGGTGAATACTGCCGCCGAGCGCATGATCGACGGATTGCGCGGCGGTAGCGTGATTAATCTGAAGGACCGCGTTCCGGCGCTGTACGCCCGTTTCGAAACATGGCTACGCGATCAGCAGGGTCGTGAGGCACCGGATGCGTTTGAAATCGGCGCTAACCTGCGAGCGCGGCTGGTGCCGGTAGCGCCACGGCGCGGCGCCGGCGCGGTAATTTTTCTGGAAGATCTGGCGCGTATCCAGGCCGAGGCGCGACAGATGAAACTCGCTGCGCTCGGACGCCTGACGGCAAACATTGCCCACGAAATACGCAACCCGCTGGGGGCTATCAGTCATGCTGCTGAATTGCTGCAGGAAGAGGCCGGGGTGTCAGCCGGTGCGCAGCGCCTGACGACGATCATTCGCGACAATACGCGCCGATTGGACCGCATGGTTCACGATGTGCAGACGTTGAACCGCGGCGAGCGGGCCAAACGCGAACGGTTCCAGCTTACAAGTTACCTTCGCGCGTTCATCGAGCAGTTTGCTGCAACCGAAAGACTTGCGACCAATGTTATTGAATTGCATCCGGTAATCGATGCCTATGTTCTGTTCGACCGGGATCACCTGAATCAGGTGTTGTGGAATCTGTGCCACAACGCGTTGCGGCACTCACGCCGGCGACCTGGAAGCATCCGACTGGAAGTTGCCCGTGCCGCACGGGGTCATGCGGTAAGATTGGATGTCATCGACGATGGTGCCGGCGTGCCTCCGGAATCGCGGGGAAATCTGTTTGAGCCGTTTTTTACGACATCGCCGGGTGGCACCGGGCTGGGGTTGTATCTGGCAAGAGAGATTTGTGAGGCCAATGGCGCTGTGCTTGAGTTTGTTGAAACAACGGATGGTGCGCGGTTTTCCATGATTTGCGCTGCGGGCTGAAAGGAAGGCGATGGCAACCGGGCAGATACTGGTAGTGGACGATGAGGCTGACATCCGGGAACTGCTCAGCATGACATTGATCCGGATGGGGCTGGAGCCGCAATGTGCCGGCACCGTAACCGAGGCGCTGGAACTGCTGGGGCGCAATACGTTCGAACTGTGTCTGACCGACATGCGGCTGGCAGACGGTGACGGGCTGTCCATCGTCGAACACATCACCAGAAATCATCCCAGCCTTCCCGTGGCCGTGATTACCGCGCATGGCAGCGCTGAAAATGCGGTTGCCGCGCTCAAGGCGGGTGCGTTTGACTATCTCGGCAAACCGGTGTCGCTGGATCAGCTGCGGTCGCTGGTGCGATCGGCGCTGAAACTGCCGCGACCCGGGGCGGGTGGCCGGGATGACGGAGCGGAACCGGCGTCACAACCGGGGACGCCGCTTTTGATTGGTGCCTCGCCGCAGATGGAGCAGGCCCGTCAGATGATCGACAAACTCGCGCGCAGTCAGGCGCCGGTGCAGATTCGCGGAGAATCCGGATGCGGCAAGGAACTTGGCCCGGTTGATACACCTCAACGGCGCCCGCCGGGACGAACCGTTTGTGGCCGTGAACTGCGGAGCCATTTCGGAGAACCTGATGGAATCGGAGTTCTTCGGTCACAAGAAGGGCGCATTCACCGGAGCAGTCGCTGATCGCGACGGATTCTTTCAGGCGGCAGACGGCGGCACCCTTTTTCTCGATGAGGTCGGCGATCTTCCGCTGCCGATGCAGGTGAAGCTGTTGCGCGCGATCCAGGAAAAGCGTGTGCGGCCGGTCGGATCGACCAGTGAGGTACCGGTCGATGTACGCATAATAAGTGCGACGCACCGCCATCTGGCGGACGAGGTCAAAAGCGGTGCGTTCCGGCAGGATCTTTATTACCGGCTGAACGTTATCGAACTGCGCATGCCGGCACTGCGCGAATTGCAGGACGATATTCCTCGTCTGGCGGCCGCAATGCTGGCGCGCCACGCAAACGATGCAAGGGCGCTACGGTTGTCGCCGCAGGCGGAGGCGGCGCTGCAGGCGTATCGATTCCCGGGGAACGTCCGCGAACTCGAGAACATACTCGAGCGGGCCGTGGCGCTGGCTGGCGGTGATGAAATCGGAGTTGATGATTTGCAATTGCCCGCCGACAGCGCGAACCCGTCGGCGGCTGATCAGGGTGCCGGCATGGACGGGCTGCCGTTGCCGGAGCGGCTCGAGGCGATTGAGCGCAAAGCAATTCTGGAGGCGCTGGAGCAGGCACGTTACAATCAGACCGCAGCAGCCAAGCTGCTCGGCATTTCGTTTCGCGCGTTGCGTTACCGGATCCAGCGGCTTGGCATCAAGCAGGAACTCGATGCCAAGCCCTGAAATGCAGGCATGAACGTTGATGGTGCGGGGCTGGTTGATGAAGCGCAATTCATCGCGTCACCGAATTGTGATGATCGCCCGCCGGGCGCCTCGATAGATTTGCTGGTCATCCACAACATCAGTCTGCCGCCCGGGGTTTTCGGCGGTGCGGCTGTCATTGACCTGTTCATGAACCGGCTTGATCCGCAGGCGCATCCGTATTTCGAGAACATCGCTGCACTGCGGGTATCCGCCCATTTTCTTGTTCGCCGCGATGGTGCGTTGCTGCAGTTCGTTCCGTGTGAGCGCCGGGCTTGGCATGCGGGGCGGTCACAGTGGTGTGGCCGCGACCATTGCAATGATTTTTCGATAGGTATCGAGCTCGAAGGTGCTGACGATGTTGCATACAGCGATGCGCAATACGCGCATCTGGGGGCGCTGGCGCGCGCGCTCTACAGGCGGTATCCGATTGTTGCCAGCGCGGGTCACTCCGATATCGCCCCGGGGCGCAAAACGGACCCCGGGCCGCATTTCGACTGGGATCGTTACCGTCAGCAGTTACACAAATAAAAATATTATAAAAAACAATAATTTATGTGGTTATTGCAGCTGACCGCCCGGTCTCCGGCGTTATCGCCACGCTGCAACCGAAATCCCACCCCATTGCAGCCAGGCCGGGAAAATTGCGCCCGTCGAGTGATTAATTTTTATGCAATTAATCCGGTGCTTAACGCCGTTTCCTGCTGTTTCTCAAGAACTTTTAAAAAAAGCGTCAAAACCTATTGCGAATTAAAATTTCGGCTACTAGAATTGGGCGAAATTAGTATGTAAACCACAATATATAGTGGTTGGTGCACGTAGCGATTTTGCAGTATCTGGCGTTCCCGCTTGGGGGTCGCGGGAATTTAAAACGTATAAAAATCAAGGAGTTAAAATATCATGCACGTAGCCGTAGAGCCCATTCATACCCGCGCCGTCCCGCAAAGTGCGCCAGCGCACGACGAGGCTGCCCAAGAGGCGTTGTATGCCCAGTACAAGATCATCCGGCGCAACGGCTCGGTGGTGGGGTTCGCGCCCGGAAAAATTGCGATTGCAATGACCAAGGCGTTTATAGCCGTGAATGGCGGACAGGGTGCCGCTTCGGCGCGGGTGCGTGAACAGGTTGCGGCACTCACCGACGCAGTGACTGCAGCGCTGATGCGGCGGCAGCCGTCGGGCGGCACGTTTCATATCGAGGATATCCAGGATCAGGTCGAACTGGCGTTGATGCGCATGGGTGAACACCATGTGGCACGCGCTTATGTTCTTTACCGCGAAGAGCGGTCGAAGGAGCGTGCGCGCCAGCGTGAGGCCCATCCCGCAGGCGCAGCGCATCGGGAGGGCGTCATTAACGTCGTCGAAGCGGGCGTCACCCGCCCGTTCGATCTGCCGCGAATTACCGCGCTGGTGGAAAGCGCGTGTGCCGGTCTTGGCCGCGATGTCAGCGCCCAGCCGATTCTCGATGCGATGTACCGTGATCTCTATGAAGGGGTGCCCATCGAAGAAGTGCGCAAATCGCTGGTTCTCGCGGCGCGCGGCCTGATCGAGCAGGATCCCGGCTACAGCTATGTGACCGCACGCCTGCTGCTGCACACGCTGCGTTTCGAGACCCTGGGTGAGGAAGTCACGCAGGCCGACATGGCAACCCGTTACGCGGTCTACCTGCCGGAGTTCATCAAAAAGGGTATCGCCGCAGAATTGCTCGATGAGCGCCTGGGGCACTATGACCTGAACGCACTGGGCGCCGCGCTGGATGCGCAGCGCGACCTGAAGTTCGCGTACCTTGGACTGCAGATTCTGTATGACCGTTATTTCCTTCATATCGGCGGGCAGCGCATAGAACTTCCGCAGATTTTCTTCATGCGTGTCGCGATGGGTCTGGCGCTCAATGAGCCGGAGGGCAGCCGCGAGGCGCGCGCGATTGAGTTCTACAACGTGCTGTCCAGTTTTGATTTCATGAGTTCGACGCCGACGCTGTTCAACTCCGGTACGCGTCGCTCGCAACTGGCCAGTTGTTATCTGACCACGGTTTCCGACGACCTCGATGGCATATACGAGGCGATCAAGGAAAACGCGATGTTGCAGAAGTACGCCGGCGGAATCGGCAATGACTGGACGCCGGTACGGGCACTGGGCGCGCACATCAAGGGAACCAACGGCAAATCACAGGGCGTGGTGCCGTTCCTGAAAGTGGTCAACGACACTGCGGTCGCCGTGAACCAGGGCGGAAAGCGCAAGGGCGCGGTGTGTTCCTACCTCGAGTCCTGGCACCTCGACATGGAGGAGTTTCTCGAGCTGCGCAAGAACACCGGCGATGACCGTCGCCGCACGCATGACATGAACACCGCGAACTGGGTGCCGGATCTGTTCATGAAGCGCGTCATGGAGAATGGTGAATGGACGCTGTTCTCACCGTCAGACGTGCCGGACCTGCATGAGAAATTCGGCAAGGCCTTCGAGAAGGCCTACGTCGGCTACGAGGAAAAGTGTGCCCGCGGCGAGATGAAACTCTACAAGAAGATTCCAGCCAACCAGTTGTGGCGCAAGATGCTGACCATGCTGTTTGAGACGGGGCATCCGTGGATCACGTTTAAGGATCCGTGCAACCTGCGCTCGCCGCAACAGCACGTGGGCGTGGTGCACAGCTCTAACCTGTGCACGGAAATCACGCTGAATACCGGCCCTGACGAGATTGCCGTATGCAATCTGGGATCCGTGAACATGCCGGCACATCTGGACCTGTCCACCGGTCTGCTCGACATGGAGAAACTCAAGCGCACGGTCGGCACGGCGATGCGCATGCTCGATAACGTGATCGACCTGAATTTCTACAACGTCAACAAGGCACGCAATTCGAACTTCAAGCATCGGCCGGTAGGGTTGGGCATCATGGGCTTCCAGGACTGCCTGCACATGCTGCGCATTCCCTACGGTTCGCCGGCAGCGGTGGAGTTCTCCGACCGCTCGATGGAGCAGGTCGCCTACACGGCTTTCTCGGCATCGGCTGACCTGGCAGAGGAGCGCGGGCCCTATTCGACGTTCAAGGGTTCGCTGTGGGACCGGGGCATATTGCCGCTGGATTCAGTCCGGCTGCTTGCGGACGAACGTGGCGGTTACGTCGAATGTGACATGTCTGCGTCACTGGACTGGAGCAGCCTGCGCAGTCGTATCCAGCGCGTGGGCGTGCGCAACTCGAACTGTCTGGCGATTGCGCCGACCGCAACCATAGCCAATATCACCGGGCTATCGCAGTGCATCGAGCCGACCTATCAGAACCTTTATGTGAAATCGAACCTGTCAGGTGAATTTACGGTCGTCAACGAGTTCCTCGTCCGTGACCTGAAGAAGCTGAATCTCTGGGATGAGGTGATGATCGCCGACCTCAAATATTTCGACGGATCGTTGGCGAAAATAGACCGGGTGCCGCCGGATGTGCGCAGCCTTTATGCGACTGCTTTCGAAATGGACGCCAGCTGGCTGGTGGAGTGCGCGGCGCGGCGGCAAAAATGGGTGGATCAGTCGCAGTCCCTCAACATCTACATGGCGGGCGCTTCGGGCAAGAAGCTTGATGACACCTACAAACTTGCATGGCTGCGCGGGCTGAAAACGACGTACTACCTGCGCACGCTCGGGGCGACGTCGACCGAGAAATCGACTTCGAAGGCAGGTCAGTTGAATGCGGTGCCGTCCGATGGCGGTGGCGGTGAACAGGGCAAAGCGTGCTCGATACTCGATCCCGAGTGCGAGGCATGCCAATAGACGGAAACAAACAGGCGCGAATCAGGGAAGAAGCTGGAATATTGAACAGCAGTTGTTGGAAAAGTGTTTGCTTCGCCGGTACTGCCGCGGTCTCACCGACAAAAACGATCAAGAGCCGCGGTCCGCGCCGGAAAGTGTCCACCCACAACGCCAATAAAGGAGACTGAATATGCTGCAATTTGAAGAAACCGGGGCTGCCACCGGCACGGGAACCGGGCGACAGCCCGCGATGCCGGACGGGGGGCCATCGCAGAGCCCCGCTGCCGACGAACTCCGGCGCGTCAATGTCGCAGACAAGCGCATCATCAACGGCCGCACCGACGTCAATCAGCTGGTTCCGTTCAAATACAAATGGGCTTGGGACAAGTATCTGTCCGCCTGCGCCAACCACTGGATGCCGCAGGAAATCCAGATGAGCCGCGACATCGAATTGTGGAAAAATCCCAACGGGCTGACCGAGGACGAACGTCGCATCGTCAAGCGCAATCTGGGCTTTTTCGTAACCGCCGACTCGCTGGCGGCGAACAACATCGTGCTGGGTACGTACCGCCACATTACTGCGCCGGAATGCCGCCAGTATCTGCTGCGCCAGGCCTTTGAAGAAGCCATACACACCCATGCCTACCAGTACATCGTCGAGAGCCTGGGATTGCATGAGGGCGAGATATTCAATGCCTACCATGAGGTTTCGTCGATACGCGACAAGGATGAATTCCTGATTCCGTTTATCGACGTGCTGACCAATCCGATGTTCAAGACCGGCACGCCGGAAAACGACCAGAAGCTGCTGAAAAGCCTGATCGTGTTCGCGTGCCTGATGGAAGGCCTGTTCTTCTATGTCGGGTTTGCGCAGATTCTCGCGCTGGGCCGGCAGAACAAGATGACCGGCGCTGCCGAGCAGTATCAGTACATTCTGCGTGACGAGTCCATGCATTGCAATTTCGGCATCGACCTGATCAACCAGATCAAGCTCGAGAATCCGCATCTGTGGACGGCTGAGTTCCGTGAAGAGCTGCGTGAATTGTTCCACAAGGGCGTGGCGCTTGAGTACAAGTATGCCGAGGACACCATGCCGCGCGGCGTGCTGGGACTGAACGCGGCGATGTTCAAGGAATACCTGCGGTTCATCGCCAACCGCCGTGCCCAGCAGATCGGACTCGAAGTGCTGTTTGAAGGCGCGACCAATCCGTTCCCGTGGATGGCCGAAATGATCGACCTGAAAAAGGAGCGCAACTTTTTTGAGACCCGGGTAATTGAATACCAGACCGGCGGCGCATTGTCGTGGGACTGATGCGTTTCGCAGGCCTGACAACAGGGGGCAAACACCAACCATGCGCCTGATCATGTGGATTCCGCCACGCGGGATTCTGTGCTGAAGCGTTACAAGAACCGGCGACGTATCGCAGTGCGAATAAAACCGCATGGCGGTGCTGCCGGTTTTTTTCCGGATTTCAACGACCGTTACCTTGGAGGGACCAACTCTTGGCACTCAGTCTGAAGTTCCGGCGTTACCGCAGCCGCAGAACCCGTTTGCACACGGTGACCGAACTGCGCGCGGAAGATAACTGTACGCTATGGCTGCGCTTCGATGACGGTCTGGAAGGGCATGTTTATCTGGGCGATCTGGTGGAGGATATGGCGATGGAGGTGTTGTCCGATGCCGCGCTGTTCCGCCGTGTCGCTTTTGATCCGGTTTCGAACGTGTTGACCTGGAGCGGAGGCATACGCGTTGACCCGGACATGCTGTATCGCAATTTAATCACAAAGGCCGGCGCAGCTTTGCACTAGTCTAGGAATGGAGCAACGTAGGGAAAGGCGCGTACCGGCTGACAGGTACGCATATTGCGCATCCCGCCGGGAGAAGCGCGCGATGGGTCGATAGTGAAGGAGGCTCGCATGGCAAAAGCAAAAAAGAAGGCAACCAAGAAAAAAGCAGTCAAGAAAGCGGCCAGAAAAGCGGTCAAGAAAAAGAAAGTCGTGAAAAAGCCGGTTCGGAAAAGTGCGGGCAAAAAAAGCGCAAGCCGGAAAGCAGGCAAAAAAAAGCCGGCCCGAAAGCCGGCTAAGAAAAAAGCAGTCAAGAAAAAGCCTGCCGCCAAAAAGCGGGCAGCTGCCGTAAAGCCGGCGTCCCAAGCAATGTCGGGACCAGCCCCGGTAGCGCCCCGTCCGATTGCAATTCCAGGCGCCTGGCCGTTTCCGATGGGAAACAAGCCCTGACGTCTGCACCGTGCGGCGGAATCGGTCTCGGGAGGAGTCCGATGCCCGCCGCGGAAGGTGGTTTGCAACCGCGGACAGCAGGGCAGTAAAGATACCCAATCCGGACCGGCGGGGCAAGGCGCCGGATGCCCTGCGGGGTCGGCGAT
>JAOUIN010000084.1 GCA_029883965.1 Betaproteobacteria bacterium | reverse complement strand
ATGGTGGCGTTGAGTTGCGTCGCCATTTGCTCGGGCGAATTCAGCGCGATGGCCTCCGGCGTTTTCTTGGAGGCGATTGCGTTCGACAGCATGGGTTTTGAATAAAACGGGCCGCTGTCAGCGCAGAGAATGACCAGGGGTACTGCGGAGTCGAGTTTGCGCAGTTCCTTGGCGGTGTTGTAGCCGGCGAGGCCGCTGCCGATGATGACGATCGGATTCATTGGTGTTCCCTGGAAAAAACAGCCTTGGATAGTAACAAACAGAATTTTCGCGTGCTGTGCGGGGTAGCAAAACGAACTGCCCGCCCCGTGTTCCAAGGGCAGGCAGTTCGCCTGGGGTTACGCGCTTAGGCTGCTTTCAGCGCCATCTCGAAATCTGCTTTGGCGACCCCGCACTCGGGGCAGGCCCAGTCTTCCGGGATGTCCTCCCAGCGTGTGCCGGCCTTGATGCCGTGTTCCGGATCGCCGGCAGCTTCGTCATAAACGTAACCGCAGACGATGCATTCCCATTTGCGCATTTCAGTTGCCATGTTCAGTTCTCCTTGAAGTGATTGATCGATCAGGCCGCGACATTCGCGCGCACTGAGCGGTAGTGGTTGGCGTGACGTTCTTCGACCTTGGTCAGGGCGGCGAAGCGCTTGGCGGCCTTGGCCAGTGTCTGCTGGAAGCGGGCTGCATGTTCCTTGGATTCCTCGATCTGCTCGTCCATTTCCTTGACCGCCGCCTGGTTGCCTTCCTGCTCGGCAAGGTGGCGGAACTGCGGATACATCTCGGTGTATTCGTAGGTTTCTCCGGCAATCGCCATGTCGAGTGCTTTGGCCGGACTCATCTCGGACCGGGGGTAGAGCAGGTCGAGATGGCCGAACGCGTGCTGCACTTCCTGCGCTGCGGTTTCCTCAAATACTTTTGCGGTTTCGATATCGCCCTGGGCGCGGCAGATCTTGGCAAAGTACATGTATTTGATGTGCGCCATGGACTCGCCCGCGAAAGCGGATTCGATGTTCTTGACCGTGATTGATTCTGGTTTCATATGCATCTCCTGTCGTTGGTTGTCGGGGGCGTCTTGCAACGCTTGGAGTGCATTCTGGCAGCGGGGAAATGATTAATCCAATTGATTGTTATTAATCATTAAATAGTTAATAACTATTGGATAGGTTGGTTTATAACTTATTGTTTTATATACATATTGTGTTAGATCGTGGTGATGCCGTGGAGCTTGCAGGCCGCGACAGCATCGCGAATGGCTTGCAATGCCGCAGGTCGCGGAAAGCTCGAGCGGGAGGCCAGCACGACTCGTCGATCCGGGGCCGGCGGCGAAAACGGCACATAGGCCAGCAGGTCGGCAGCGGCGGGCCGTGCCGGCACGGCGGAGGCCGGAAGTATGGTCAGCCCCATGCCTGACGCCACCATCAGGCGGATGGTTTCCAGTGACGAGCCCTCGACCGTTTTTTGCAGCGAACCCGGCGTCGCCGTGGACCGGTTCAGCGCGGGGCAGGCATTGAGTATCTGGTCACGGAAGCAGTGCCCGGTACCAAGGAGCAACATGCTTTCCTGCGCAAGTTCCGCGGCGGCAATGTTCGTGCGCCTGGCCCACGGATGGGTTTTGGTCAAGGCGACCACGAACGGCTCGTCGTAGAGCGGCGTGACGTCGATGCCCGGTTCACTGAACGGCAGCGCCACGATTGCGGCGTCGATGTCGCCGCGCTTGAGCCGCTCAGACAGCGTCGCAGTATAGTTTTCCTCGAGCATCAGCGGCATCTTCGGTGCGCGCTTGCGCAGTAACGGAATCAGGATGGGGAGTAAATAGGGTGCGATGGTAAAGATTGCGCCGAGCGTAATCGGGCCGTCCAGCGGATCACCGGCGGCTCTGGCGATGCGTTTGATTTTTTCAGCTTCTTCGAGTGCGCGTTGCGCCTGTTCAACGATGCGTGCACCGGCCGGTGTAACCGTCACGTCGCCGGGACCGCGTTCGAAAATCTGCACATCGAGTTCTTCCTCGAGCTTCTTGATCGCGACCGACAGCGTAGGCTGGCTGACGAAACAGGTCTCAGCGGCGCGACCGAAGTGCCGTTCGCGCGCAACAGCGACGATATAGCGCAGTTCAGTGAGAGTCATGAATGGGGAACTTTGTGAAAATGACGCAGTCGGATTAAGGGAGGCGTTTAGTACGTTGACATTTCTTGCGCGTATTGCAAGTGGTTTTCGCAATCATCGCATCTGTTTCCTGCGTCTCTCCTTTTTTGTACCTCAGCTCAGCAGCACATACAAATATTACAGGAGGATCATAAATGCGTTTATTCAATCGATTGATTCCCGCGCTGGTTGGCGCGTTGCTGGTGACCAGCGGCGCTGCCTTTGCCGAGTATCCCGAGCGTCCGATACGCGTAATCATTCCGTTCTCACCGGGCGGCGGCACCGACATCACGTCGCGGCAGTTCATGGTTTGGCTGGAACCTGCACTGGGCACGAACCTCGTGCTGGACAACCGGCCCGGCGCCGGCGGCACGCTTGGTGCCGAGGTGGCTTCGACGCTGGAGCCTGACGGCTACAACATGCTGATTGCGTCGGCATCGTTTGCGACAGCGCCGGCGATGTATACCACGCTGAATTTCGATCCCGAGAAGGATTTCGATCCCGTATATCTGCTCGCGCGCCAGCCACACATGCTGGTCGTACCGAATTCACTGCCGGTCAAGGATCTGAAGGGTTTCATCGCGCATGCCAAAGCCAACGCGGGCAAGCTCAACTACGCTTCGGCGGGCAACGGATCCTCCATCCACCTGTCCACCGAACTGCTGAAGAAGGCCGCGGGACTGAACGTCGTGCACGTGCCCTATCGCGGCAGCGGCCCCGCGATCATCGATACGTCCGCCGGTCGCGTGCAGATGCTGTTCGGCACCATGCCCTCACTGGTACCGCAGGTGCGCAATGGCAAGCTCAAGCCTCTGGGTGTGAGCAGCGAGAAACGTGCGCCGGCAGTTCCCGACGTGCCGACGTTGATGGAAGCCGGCCTGAAGGACTTCACGTATTACGCCTGGTATGGCATGTTTGCGCCGGATGGCACGCCGAAGGCGGCGATCCAGAAGATTCACGGCGAATTGCTGAAGATTTCGCAGGTACCAGAGCACCGGAAGAAGCTGGAAGAGCAGGGGCTGGAAGCGTGGACCGGAACCTCGGAGGAATTCAACAAGTTCGTGATCAGTGAAACTGCCCGCTGGAAGCAGGTGGTGACGGAAGCAAAAATCCCGAAATTGAAATAAGCCGATTCAAATCCGGCAGTTACATGCCGGATCCGGAAAGGGCGCCCTCGGCGCCCTTTTTTTGTTGTCAGGGCAGGGGAACTTTGGACTGAACCGGGAGTCCAGATAACTGTGAGCATCGTGCGCGGCGGTCACCGCTTTGGGGTGAAAGCACTGAGAAATCAGTGCGCTGTGCAGGATGCAAGCGAACGCATGTAGGGACTTCAAGGCGCCTCCGGGCGCCTTTTTTTTCTGTTGCCGTCGATTCGCCGCGTCTGCGCGGTCTGCAGCCCGTCACAGGCCTGCGACGGATCAGCCGCGGCCGGGAACCGCCCAGGCCTCCTCCTTGGATACGCCGGGCGGCGGCGTGAACAGGATCTGCGTTTCGCCCAGCAGTTTTGCTGCGCCGCCCCAGGAATCTGCCGCGGCGCGCTGGTCTGCCTTGGCGCGGGCATCGACCGCTTCGGGATCACAGATCGCCCGCAGTTTTTTCTCGAGTATCCGCACCGTGTCGGGATCGGCTGCGGCAAGATCGTGCACCTCGTCCGGATCGCGCGCAAGGTCGAACAATTGCGCTCTCATGCCGACGTGATAAATGAGCTTCATGGCGCCGTCGCGCACGACGAACGCCCCGGCCTTGGAGCCCTGGGCATGGTATTCGGCGAATGCAATGCGGCTGGTTTCACGCCCTTCAATGGCCGGCCACAGGTCCACGCCCGGCAGGTCATTGTCGGCGGCGACGAGCTTTGCGCCGACGGCGGCGGCAATGGTCGGGAAGAGGTCGACATGGGATGCATGCTGGCTGACGACCCTGCCTTTCGGCACGCCCGGGCCGGAGAGCAGCAGCGGCACGCGAATGGCGCTTTCATAGAGATTTTTCTTGCCGAACAGGCCCTGCGCGCCGAACAACTCACCGTGATCACTGGTGTAGGCGATGCGGGTGTTGTCGAGCAGGCCGAGTTCCCCGGCAGCGCTCAAGACCTCGCCGATCTGTTCGTCGAGGTGGGTAATCAGTCCGAAATAGCCCGCGGCAATGCGGCGCAGCGCAGCTTCGTCGGTCATCACGCGCATGCCGTCCATGTAGCGCAGGTGTTCCATCGACGGGTGTTCGGGGCGTTCACCCGCGCGGAATGCCGGCGGCAGCGGCATGTTGTCCTCGGGGTAGAGGTCATAGAGGCGCTGCGGCACGGTGAACGGCGGGTGGGCGCTGATGTACGACACATACAACACCCATGGTTTCCCGGTTTTTTTCGAGTTGCGCTGCAGCCATTCGACCGCCTTGGCTGTGATCTTGCGATCATAGTCCTGGTAATGCGTGGTGCCGACACCGGAACGCTCGATGTAGAGCTTCCAGAAGCTGCCGTCATCCTTGCGCGGTTCGGTGCCGTAGCCGCGCAGCAGATTCTTGATCGCACCCTTGCCTTCATGCAGGTGCATGGGCACGATTTCCTCGGTAAAACCATTGTCGTCATCGCCGGAGCGGTAGTGCAGCTTGCCCACCGCAACTACCGTGTGTCCCTGGTCGCGCAGGCGGTGATGCCAACTCGGAACGCGGCCATCATAGGTCAGCGCATTGTCCCAGTAACCGGTCTGGTGCGGATAACGACCGGTGGCGAGGCTGGAACGCGAAGGGCAGCACAGCGGGCTGGTGCAATAGGCGTTGGCGAAACGCACGCCGGCGGCGGCAATGCGGTCCATGGTCGGTGTTTTGACGTATGGATGGCCATAACAGCCGGTGATGTGACCGTTGTGATTATCCGACTGGAACAGGATGAGGTTTGCAGGCTGCATGTTAGTGTTTTCCTTTCGGTGTGGTTCGCGCTCATGCCTTCACCGTTCGCCTGAGGGTGCCGGTGAGGGAAAGTGAGTGAGCAAATTATTGGCTGGACAATAGCGTGCGTTTCAATTTACGGATTGATCACGATGCCGGCTTCCTTGCCGACACGCGCGATGCGCACCCGCTCCGCCTTGATGAACGCAGCAAACTCGGCCGGTGGCTCCGACACCGCCTGCGCGCCGAGCTTGGCAAGCTTTTGCTTTACCTCGTCGCTGCGTAGCGCGCCAGTGAGCGCGTCATGCAGGCGCTTCTGGATATGTCCCGGCGTGCCGCCGAGTGCGACGAATCCCCACCACTGCACCAGCTCGTAGCCGGGCACCGTTTCCGCTACCGTGGGCAATTCTGGAATCAGCGGATCACGCGCCGCGCCGGTGGTGGCGAGGATCCTGATGCGATTGGCACGACCGTGCGGGAGGGCGATGATCGGGGAGGTGATGAAATACTGAATCTGTCCGGCGAGCAGGTCGATCATCGCCGGCGCGGCACCTTTGTACGCTACATGTACGCCCTTCACGCTGGCGAGCACATTGAGCATCGCACCTGCGAGATGTGCCGGCGTTGCCACGCCGGCCGAGCCGTAGTGCAACTGCCCCGGCTTAGCCTTGAGCAGCTTCACCAGTTCGGCGACATTGTTGACGCCGAGTCCGTTGTTGACTGTCACGACATTGGCGACGTAGGCGGCGCGGGTAAGCGGCACGAAGGTCCGGTCGTTATAAGGCAGCGACTTGTTCAGCGCTGGCTGGCTCGCGAGCACGGTTGAGGTGCCCATCATCATGGTGTACCCGTCCGGCGTTGCGTTCATCGCGATGGTCGCGCCGACCAGTCCGCCGCCGCCGCCGCGCGCGTCCACGATGAGCGGCTGGCCGAGGGTGCGGGCCGCTTGCTCGGCGACTATGCGTGCCACGGTATCGGGCGAGCCGCCCGGCGCGGTGGGAACGATGATGCGGATCGGCTTCGTCGGATAGTCTTCGGCGGCCGCGGTGACGGCGGACGCCGTAGCCAGCGCGATCGCTGCTGCAACCAGAATTCCTGTGCGCATCATTCTCCCTCCTGTTGAAGTCAGTAGTACGACGCCTTCGACCCGGGCGGCGGCGAATAACGGAAAGTGCCGCGTTTGAGAATCGCCTCTTCGCCGCCGAATTTCCTGATCATTGCCTGCTGATCAGCCTTGGCCAGCTTGTCCGCTGCTTCCGGGTCGACGACCTTGCGCAATGCGGCCTCACATTCGGCAATTACGGCCTTGTGTGCCGGATCCCGGCCAAGGTCCTTGCGTTCCTCGGGGTCGGCGGCGAGATCAAACAGCATCGGGGGCAGCGTCGCGTAATGGATGTATTTCCACTGCCCGTGGCGGATCATCGAAGCGCCACAGACCGCGCCGGCCGCGTGATACTCGGACAGGATCGTGCGCGGCGGCACCTGGCCCTGTGCGATGTCGATCAGGGAATGGCCGGGGAGTTTGGTGTCGTCCGCATGCGGCTGCGCGCCCAGCGCATCGATGAACGTCGGAAAACCGTCCGCAAGCGTTACCGGGGTATCGCAGACCTTGCCCGACGGCACACCGGGGCCCGCGAAGATCATCGGGATGCCGGCGGATTCCTCGTACATCGTTGACTTGCCCCACATGCCGCGCGTGCCGAGGTTGTCCCCGTGATCCGATGAATATACGACGCGGGTGTTGTTCATCAGCCCGGTCTCCTGCAGCGTGCGCAGGATCTGGCCGACGTTGTCGTCGAGGAACGAGGTCAGGCCGAAATAGGCGGCAATCGCACGGCGCACCATCGGTGCATCAAAGGCGTCGTCAAAACACAGGCATTTGCGCATTGCATCGGTGAAAGGATGCTGCGGACGCTCGCTTTTTTTGTACATCGCCGGCCAGGGCACCGCATCCTCGGGATACAGGTCATAGAACTGCGGCGGCGCGATCAGCGGGAAATGCGGCGAGACAAAACCGACATACAGCGCCCAGGGCTTGGCTTTCAGCGCCGGCGCCTTGGTCTTCAGCCATTTGATGGTTTCTTCGGCGATGCTGCGGTCGTACTTGGTGTATTCGGATTCACCGCGGCCGGCTTCGGGGCCGAGGTTGGCCGAACCCGGTCGGCGCGGCAGTTCCTCGCGGATTAGCCCCAGCAGGTCGCCGACGCCGTTGACGATATGCAGTGGCAGGATTTCCTCGTCGAATCCATTGCGTTTGGCATCGGAGTCGAGGTAATGCAGCTTGCCGATCGAAGTCACGTGATGGCCCTGTGCCATCAACCGGTGGCCCCAGGTCGGAATCTTGCCGTCGTAGGCGATGGCGTTGTCCCAGTAGCGGATCTTGTGCACGTACTGGCCGGTGGCGAACGACGCGCGCGCCGGCACGCAGATCGGGCAGTTGGTGTAGGCGGACGTAAAACGCGTGCCGCGGGCGGCCAGTGCGTCGAGGTTCGGTGTTTTGATCATCGGGTGGCCGTAACAACCGAGCACACGCTTGTTGTGCTCGTCAGACATGATGAAAATCAGGTTGGTGGGGTCACTCATGATTTAGGGCCTCTTTTGTTCATTTCGTCATTCCGGCATGCCCCGAAGGAAGTCCCCTAGGAGGAAAGTCGGAATCCAGCGGGGGTGCCAGCCTCGTACTGGATACGGGCATTCGCCGGTATGACGACGGTGGTTTAAGTGTGAGTTTGTTATTTGTATTTGGTTTTCAGGATGTCACCGATGCCGACACCGGCATCAATGTCGGCCTTGCGTCTGGTGTCGCCGGCGTCAATCCTGCGCGCGGTTTCAAGCACCTGTGCAGCTTGGCCGTGCGGGATCACCGCGACACCGGCATCGTCGGCACAGATGATGTCACCGGGCCGCACCGGGATACCGCAGATCTGCACCGTGCCGTTGATCTCAACCGTCTGTGTGCGCCATTTGCCGGTGATCGGGGTAAAGCCCTTGCACCACACCGGCCAGTCCATGCCGCGGTATTGTTCGGGGTCGCGCACGGTGGCGTCGACGATCGCGCCGATGAAGCCCTGGCGTTTGGCAATGGTGGCCGACTGGCCGCCCATGTTGGAGCAGCCCATCACGCCTTCGATGACCAGCACGTCGCCGGGTTCGGCGAGGTTGTGGGCCTCAGTCTCGCCCTGGCCGCTGATTTTGTCACTCGCCGCCTTGTGGATCTGCGTGGTGTGCGCGATGTTGCGCACCGTCAGCGCGGGTCCGACGATGCGCTTGCCGGTGTTGACCGGCGGCAACACGTAGCCGGGTATGACCGCAACCAGGCCCAGTTCATCGCAGGCGTCGGACAGCGTACCGGTGAGATCAACCAGGTTGCGGAAGCCCTCGAGTACGTCCGGTGTGACGCGCGGCAATTCCAGCATGCGGATCGCCTCGCGCGGCAGTTTACCGAGGGTGGTTTTGGGCATTGGCTTCCTCTAAATGGTTGGTCGATGTTACGAGCCAGTAGCGGCCCGCGTCAACGACGGAATCTTTTGTGCCGGCGCAAGCGTGCACCATCGTGATCATTGCCTGCCCGTGCAAGTCTGCGAGCAACATTCCTTATAATCCACAGTCCGAACTTTCGCCCGGAGACACGTTGACCGCGTACGGTGCTCCATATACATTCTGGGCTCCGAAAATCATTCCCCGGTCCGTCATGCCCCAACCCAGTAACCTGGTCATCCTGATGTCGGACGAACACAATCCGAAAATCATGGGTGCGAACGGCCACCCCGTGGTCAAGACCCCCAACCTGGATGCGCTGGCGGCGCGCGGCACCATGTTCACCTCGGCTTACACCACCAGCCCGGTGTGCGTGCCGGCACGCGCGGCGTTTGCCGTGGGCAAGTATGTGCATCAGATCGGCTACTGGGACAACGCCGATGCCTACGAAGGCGCGATCCCGAGCTGGCATCACCGCCTGCGCGATGCCGGCCATTACACGGCGTCGATCGGCAAGCTGCATTTTCGCGGCGAGGCAGGTGACGACTACGGCTTCAACGAAATGCAGATCGCCATGCAGATCATCGAGGGCAAGGGCGACCT
>JAOUIN010000083.1 GCA_029883965.1 Betaproteobacteria bacterium | reverse complement strand
ACTGCACATGGATGTCGTCGACCTGCTGCGACTTAATGCTGTCGAAGAAGGCGACAAGTCTCCCCATAACCATATCATCACCAGTTGTGAGCTGAAGCAGTGCATCGACAAGGCCGCTGAACTGATCCGCTGGAAAGAAAAGCAAAAGAACAAACAACAGAATCGCGGCCTCGGCATGGGCTGCAGCGTCCACGTCAACGGCCGCCGCAGTTTCGGCGACTGGGACGGCAGCTCAGCCATTGTGCGTATCAACGAGGACGGCCGCGCCACCATCATCACCGGCGAAGGTGAAATCGGCCAGGGCACGTACACCGTGCTGCGGCAGATCGCCGCCGAGGAACTCGGACTGCCGTACGAGGATGTAGACATCACGCGGCCGGACACCGACGTGCATCCGCATTCGCTGGGCGCGCTGGCCAGCCGCGTCACCTACGTCGCCGGCAATGCCGTCAAACGCGCCGCGGCTGAAGCGCACAAACAGCTGATGGCCGCCGCCGCTGAACAATTCAAAAAGCCGGTCGAAGATCTGACGATAATCAATGGCCAGATCGGCCCGCGCAAAGGCGGCGAGACCGAGTTCAAGCCCGTCAGCGCCATCGTGCGCGCCAACATCTACAAGCGCAACGGCGAAGCCATCGTCGGCGTCGGCAACTGGGACAACCCGTCCGAATTCCCGGACCACAGCCGCTACGGCAACGAGTCCGGCGCTTACAACTTCGCCGCGCAAGCCGTCGAAGTCGAAGTCGATCGCGGCACGGGCCAGGTGCAGCTCAAGGAGATTTCCGCGGTTGTCGATTGCGGTACGGTCATCCACCCCTCAGCGGCGCAGGGTCAGGTTGAAGGCGCGGTCACGCAGGGCATCGGCCTCGCGATGATCGAATACTTCGACTGGCACAACGGCACGCCCACCGATCCGCAGTTCATCGACTACCCGCTACCCTCGGCCGATTTTGTACCGAAAATCCATGTCGGCTTCGCCGATTCCTATGAACCCTCGGGCCCCTTCGGCGCCAAGGGTCTTGGCGAGATCGGCCTTGACGCCATTCCCGCCGCGATTGCCAATGCCATCGCCGATGCCGTGGGCGTGCGGATTCATGAACTGCCGATCACTGCGGAAAAAATTCACCGGGCGCTGCATCCTGACCTCTATGCCGACGAGCCAAAAACCCCGCCGGCAGCTCCCAAGAGCAGCGTCTGGACACGCGTGTCCACGACCGGCAAGCCCTCGGGTACGCGGCCGTTCAAACCCGAACTGCTGATCCCGCAGACGCTGGACGAGGCGATCGGGCTTTACGCTGCGGGCGAAACCGCAATAGTGTCCGGCGGCATGTCGCATGCAATCCGGCGCGAACGCGGCGGTTATCCTCAGGCGAAGCGACTGCTCTACACCGGACGCATCCCGGAACTGTTGCGGGTCGGCATCGACAGCAAAGGCACGCTGCGCGCGGGCTCCGCTGTCAACCAGCAGACACTGCACCAGCTGTCCGGACTGCGCAAAGGCTGGCAGGCCGTCGCCGAGGCGCTGGATGCTGCCGGACATGTGCGCGTACGGCGCATGACCACGGTAGGCGGATGCGTCGGTCCGCTGATCGGCGGCTTCGATCTGCCGGTGGCATTGCTCGGCGTCAACGCCCGTGTCACCGTTGCTTCGGTCAAAGGTCAGCGCACGCTGTCACTCGCCGAGGCCTTCGAGCAACGCTTCGGCAAGGACGATATTGTCGTCGCGATTGAAGCCGATGCGTTGCCGGCACGCAGCGGTACCGCGTTCCAGAAGTTCATGCTGCGCGGCGTGCTGGAAACACCGACTGTCAATGCCGCCGCCTGCGTAACGCTCGATGCCAATGGCAACTGCACTGCCGCGCACCTCGTCGTCGGCTCAGTCAGCTGGAAACCGATAACGCTGAACCTGGATCAACTCAAAGGCAAGGTGTTTGACGAAGCGGCAATCCGCGCCGCGGTAAAACCGGTGCGCGATCTGGCACAACCGATGGCCAACGTGCGCGGCTCGGCGATGTACAAGCGCAACATGGCCGTCGAGATCGGTACTCGTGTGCTGCTCAGTGCCTGGCAGCGCGCGGCGAAATAAAATTTACCACAAGGAATCCGCAACATGGCTGACCGCTTCAAGACTACCGACGGCTGCGAAATCGCCTATACCCTGCATGCGGGCGCCGGCCCTGACGCGCCGCGCATCGCGCTGGTGCATTCGCTGGCGCTGGACCGCAGCATCTGGGACGACATTGCACAGTCGCTGGCCAAAGACACACAGGTACTCACCTTCGACTGCCGCGGCCACGGCCGCTCCGGTCAGCCGTTGACGACCTACACCCCGCAACTGTTCGCGCGCGACCTCGCCGAACTGATGGACCAAGTCAAATGGCCTTCGGCCATCGTCGGCGGCTGCTCCATGGGCGGCATGGTGGCACAGGCGTTTGCGATCGGCTATCCACAGCGCACCAAGGGTCTGGTGCTGGTCGATACGACGGCCTGGTACGGTGCCGACGCACCTAAGGCCTGGCGCGAGCGCGGCACTACCGGCAAGGAAAAAGGCATGGCAGCACTGGTCGAATTCCAGACCGGGCGCTGGTTCGGCGACGCATTCCGCGCCAACGAAAAAGCAACCGTGGAACGGCTGGTGAAGGTATTTCTCGCCAACAACGTCGATTGCTACGTCAAAACCTGCGAGATGCTCGGTGACGGCGATTTGCGCGCCGGACTCGCGTCGATCAAGGTACCGACCGCGGTCGTCGTCGGCGAAGAGGACTACGCCACGCCGGTGGCCATGGCTGAAGCCCTGCATCAGGCGATTGCCGGATCGACGCTGACCGTACTGCCCGGCGGCCGCCACATCACACCGACCGAAAAACCGCAGGACGTGGCCGCGCGCATCCGTGAAGTCATCCAGCGGAGTGCGGCGGCATGAATGCAGCAAAACCGCGCTGCCTCGACATTCATGCGCATCATGTCGGCCAACCGCTGGTCGATCGCATCAATGCCGAAGGTGCACGTCATGACGTAAAGATCGTCAAGGGCGACGACGGCGCCACGCGCATCGCCGTCGGCGGCCGCCTCACCGGCATGCCGCTGATCCCGCCGCTCAACGACGAAGCGGCGCGCCTCAAATGGATGGATGAAGCGGGCATCAATGTACAACTGCTGTCGGGCTGGATGGATCTTGCCGGCTATCACCTGCCAGCCGAGTCCGCACAATGGCTGGCGCGCGCGCAAAACGAAACACTCGCAGGGATGGTCACGCAACGTCCCGACCGTTATGCCGCCGCAGCCATGGTGCCGCTGCAGGACGCGGCGCTGGCCGCAGACGAACTGCGTCACGCCGTGCAGAAACTCGGGCACCGCGCCGTGCAGATCGGTGCACGTGTCGAGGAAGAAGGCCTCGATGCGCCGCAGTTCGACGCCTTCTGGGCCGCGGCGCAGGAACTCAACGTGCCGGTGATCATCCACCCGGCCGACCTCGCAGTACCGCCGCGCATCCGCCGGCTGTTCCTGCACATCCTCGTCGGCAATCCCAGCGAGACCACGTTCGCCGCGGCGGCATTGCTGCTGGGCGGCGTGTTTGACCGTTTTCCGAAATTGCGCGTGCTGCTGGTGCACGGCGGCGGCTGCGTGCCGTACCAGTTCGGACGCATCGACCGCGGCCGCGTCACCGCGCCGCCGTTTGCCAAAGGCCCGGTCAAAAATCCGTTGGGACATTACGCGGACAATCTTTATTACGATACGGTGCTGCACGATGACGCTGCGTTTCAATATCTGATTGCGCGCGTCGGCGCCGGCCAGGTGGCACTGGGCAGCGATTATCCGTTCCCGCTGCGCGACCCGGATCCGGTAAAATTTATAAATAAAAACAACGATTTAGATGATGCCTCTAGACGTGCCGTGTGCTGGGATACCGGCGCAGGATTATTGGGAATCAAGTAGGCCGGGATTCAAGGTAGTCCGGCTTCAAGCAAGTGACGAGGAGATGGACCATGAAACTGCCTTTTGCCCGCGCCGCACTGGCCGCAATATTGCTGTGCGCTGTCGCGACGTCGTCCGCACAATCCTACCCGGCAGGACCGCTGCGCATCGTCGTGCCGTTTCCCGCGGGCGGCGGTGTTGACACTGCGGGCCGGCTGCTCGGCCAGAAACTGTCCGAGGCCATCGGCAAGCCGGTGGTGATCGACAATCGCGCCGGCGCCAACGGCATGATCGGCAGCGAGATGGTGGCGAAATCGCCGAAGGACGGCTACACGCTGCTGGTCAACGGCGCAAATTTCGTCACGACACCCAGCCTCTACAAGAACGTGACCTACGACCCGATCAAGGACTTCGAACCGATCAGCCTGCTCGCGCACGCACCGAACATCCTCGTCGTGCATCCGTCGCTGCCGGTCAAATCCGTGCGCGAACTGATTGCTTTCGCCAAGGCACGGCCGGGCCAGTTGAATTACGCTTCATCGGCCAGCGGCAGCACGCCGCACCTTGCCGCGGAACTGTTCAACACGCTGACCGGAACCCGCATGGTGCATGTACCGTACCGCGGCACCGGACCGGCGATCACGGCGATCATCTCGGGGGAGATCACCGTGATGTTCATGCCCGCGCTCGCCGCAATCCCGTACATCGAGAACGGCAGACTGCGCGCGCTCGGCGTCACCACCACCGAGCGCTTGCCTGCCATGCCCGCATTACCGACCGTGGCCGAAGCCGGCTTGAAGGGTTACCAGTCCAGCCAGTGGTACGGCGTGCTCGCGCCCGCCGGCACGCCCGCAGACATCCTGGATTTCCTCAACGGCCACGCCGCGAAGATCATGCAGAGCGCGGAAATGAAAGAACGCATGAAGAACAGCGGCAGCGTCGCGGTCGGCAGCACACGCGATGCGTTTGCCCGGCATCTGCAGTCCGAATTCACCAAGTGGGCCAAAATCATCAAGGCCTCGGGTGCAACAGTCAATTGATCCACCAACATCCCACAGCGGAGCAGGCATGACCTCGAATACCAGCGCAGCAGCCATCAAGCACGAAACACCGATCCCCTCGCCTGCGAGCGACGCGCTCTATGGCAGCGACGTCATCGCCGGCACGCTGCGCGCGCTCGACATCGACTACATCGCGCTCAACCCCGGCGCCAGCTACCGCGGACTGCATGACAGTCTGGTGAACCATCTCGGCAACAAGAAGCCCCAGATGGTGCTGTGCCTGCATGATGAAAACGCCGTCTCCATCGCGCAGGGCTACTGGAAAGCCTCGAACAAGCTGATGGCCGCGGCACTGCACTCGAACGTCGGCCTGATGCACGCATCGATGCCGATCTTCAACGCGTGGTGCGACCGCGCGCCGATGCTGATCCTCGGCGCCACCGGCCCCTGGGACGCCGCCAAGCGCCGGCCGTGGATCGACTGGATCCATACCTGCTCCGACCAGGCCGCACTGGTGCGCAACTTCACCAAGTGGGACAACCAGCCGGGTTCGGTCGCCGCCGCGGTCGAAGCGATGATCCGCGGCGCGCAGCTCTCGGCCACTGCGCCGCGCGCGCCGGTGTACGTCAACCTCGACGTCACCATCCAGGAAGAAAAACTCGAAGCGCCGCTGCCCATGCCCGACATGGCGCGATTTGCGCCGCCGCCGATGGTGCGTCCGGCCGACAGCGAGATCGAGGCCGCGGCGAAGCTGCTGTCGACCGCGAAAAACCCGGTCATGCTTTGCGGCCGCGGCTCGCGCCGGCTCGACCACTGGAGCGCCCGCGTTGCGCTCGCCGAAAAACTCGACATGCGCGTGATCACCCAGATCAAGCTCGCCTCCTCCTTCCCCACTGACCACCGGCTGCACGCCGCGCCTCCGGCCAACCGCCTGGTGCCGGCCGCGAAAAAGGTACTGGCCGAGGCCGATGTCATCCTCGCACTCGACTGGCTGGACCTCGCAGGCGCACTCAAGCAGACCTTCGGCGGCAAACCGGTCAACGCGAAGATCATCAACATTTCCTGCGACAGCCACCTGCACCGCGGGTGGAGCATGGACTACCAGGCGCTGCCGCCGGCCGACGTGTGGATGAACTGCGAACCCGACGCTGCAGTGCCGCTGCTGACCGCCGCGGTGACTGCGCGACCGCGGAAAATCGAAGGCAGCGGCTATGCGCTTGCCGGCGCGCCCGGTGAGCCGCTGGCGCTGAAAGGGCTTGCCCATGCGCTCAATGCCGCGATCGGCAAGCAGGACGTCAGCATCACCCATCTGCCGCTGGGCTGGAGCGGCGCCTACACCCATTTCCGCCATCCGCTCGATTACCTCGGCTTCGACGGCGGCGGCGGCGTCGGCGCGGGTCCGGGACTGACCATAGGCGCTGCACTCGCACTCAAGGGCAGCGGCCGCATCCCCATCGGCCTGATGGGCGACGGCAACTTCCTGATGGGCAACACCGCCGTGTGGACCGCCACCCACTACCAGATTCCGTGCCTGATGATCATCTGCAACAACCGGTCGTTCTTCAACGACGAGCGTCACCAGGGCCATGTCGCCGAATACCGCGGCCGTCCATCGGCGAACGCCTGGATCGGCCAGAAGATCATCGATCCTGACATCGACATCGCCGCGATGGCACGTGCCCAGGGTGCGGAAGGCATAGGCCCGGTCACGACCATGGCCGACATGCAGCCCGCCATTGAGAAGGGCATCGCCATCGTCAAGGCCGGTGGCGTGTGCGTCATTGACGCCCGCGTACTGCCGGGGTATGACGGTGAGTAATAACCACAAGCAAGCTGACCATCAGGAGGAAAATATGCGCAAGACCCGTTTTCAGTTCGCCGCAGCGGCCTGTACCGCCGCATTGCTGGCCGCAGCGCCCGCCGTTGCCGCCGACAACTATCCGTCGCGGCCCGTACGCGTCATCGTCCCGCAAAGCCCCGCCGGATCAACCGACGTCGCCACCCGCATCGTCACCGACCGCCTCGGCGAAGCGCTGAAACAGAACTTCGTCGTCGACAACCGGCCCGGCGCCGGCAGCCTGACCGGCACCGACCTGGTCGCCAAGTCCGCGCCCGACGGTTACACGCTGCTGGGCATCGCGGCGTCGTTTACGATCACGCCGGCCATGCACCGCGACATGCCCTTCGACCCGGTGCGCGATTTTCTCCCGATCACCCAGTTGGCGGATCTGCCGCACATTCTGGTCGTGCACCCGTCCCTGCCCGTGAAGTCGGTGCCGGAACTCGTAACCCTGCTCAAAAGCAAACCCGGGCAGATCACCTGCGCCTTCAGCGGCGTCGGCACCAGCACCCACCTCGCGACCGAGCTCTTCCAATACCTGAGCGGCACCAAGATGCTGCTGGTACCGTACAAGGGCGGCTCGCCGGCGATGACCGCGCTGCTCGGCGGCGAAGTACAGGTCAATTTTTCGGCAAGCTCCACCAGCCTGCCGCATATCCGCGCCGGCAAGCTGCGCGCGCTTGCCGTGACCGGCGCCAAGCGCTCGATCGCAACACCTGACCTGCCGACACTGGCCGAAAGCGGCGTCAAGGGCTATCAGCACGCATCGTGGGTCGGCCTGCTGGCCCCGGCAAAAACACCGCAGCCCATCATCAAACTGCTGCATGCCGAGTCGGTGAAGATCCTTGCGCGCAAGGATGTAAAGGAGCTCTACCTCAAACGCGGCATGGAAACCGAGGGCGACAGTCCCGAGGAATTCGCTGCAGCCATCCGTTCCGAAGTCGACAAGTGGAAGAAGCTCGTTGCCTCAGCGGGCATCAAGCCGCGATAACAATCGTCATCCAACAAAAAAGCCGCGGTTTCTGCCGCGGCTTTTTTGTTCCCGTCATCCGTCAATCCTTGTCGCGATCCGGACGGTAACTCGTTTCCGGCTTGAGGCCTTTGCGCCGCGCTTTTTCACTGATGCGGCCGTTCTCGAGATAACCGCCGGTCGCTGCACGGCGCGCACCTTCATCCCACACTTTCAGCCAGTCCCCTTCCGCCGCGCCGAACCACGGTGACTGCGGCCGCAGTTTGGGCAGGCCCATCTCCTCCCAGATCTTGCGGCCGCGTTCCATGTACTCCTGCTTGGGCAATGCAAACGGCGGCAGCACTTCTTTGGCCGTGGCATCGATCAGCAGCGTGGCATCTTCCTGATCGGTTTCGTGCTCGCGCTCGGGGCCGTGGCCGCCACTGCGGTGCTTCAGCACCTGCAGATCTTCCACAGGGTTCATGCGAAAGGCCAGCGCCCAGAACAGCGCATCGGAATTCTCCGGCTCGATGTCCTCGCTCACCGCGATGCCGATCTTGCCGCAGTCCGCCTTGAACGAAGTCACGCCATAGAGCGCACGCCACACTTCGCTGCGCGGTGTACCAGCCGCAATGGTCACCACCGTCATGCGGCGCAGCGCGGTCATACGTTCATGCAACGTTACGCGCGTGACGCCCTTGATGCCCAGCGTATTCCGCAGATGCGACAGGAACATCGGCTCGAACGAGACGCGCTTGATCGCGCTCGATTCGCTGGGCGTGACCTGGCTCAGGTACGAGGCCACGATCGCGCCCTTGCGGTGGGTGATCGCCGTCACCCGCATCGGCATGTTGAACTGTTCCAGCGCGACGTGGCCGTGGGACTCGCCGAACGGACCTTCGGGCTCGACGAACTCGGTGTCGATCAGGCCTTCGATGACGATCTCGGCTTCCGCCGGCACCAGCAGGTCCACGGTTTTCGCGCGCACGACGTTGATCGGCGCGCCGGCGACACCGCCGGCCACACCGACCTCGTCGAGATCGATCGGCAGTTTCATCGGGGCGACAAAGGCGACGCAGGGCGGCGCACCGAGCACGATGGCGATCGGCATGGTCTTGTCGCCACGCTGCTGGTGTTTCTGGTAATGGCGGTAACCGCCGGCCCCGCCCACTCGCGTGGCCATGCGCACCACCATGCGGTCCGGCGCCTTCAGACCCGCGCGGTAGGTGCCGTGATTCTGGATGCCGGTCTCGGGATCCTTCGTGATGACATTGGTCGCCGTCAGTGTCGGCGCGCCGTCAAATCCCGGCGTCGACACCGGTATCGGCAGCGCATCCAGTCCGTTGCCCTCGCCCAGCAGCGCATCCCCCGTGATGACCACATCCTGGCAC
>JAOUIN010000082.1 GCA_029883965.1 Betaproteobacteria bacterium | reverse complement strand
CGTCATCGCCTGTACATTCAGCGCATTAAAATCCACCGCCATCTTGCCCAGCGCCTGCACGGCATCCGTGTGCATCACGGCCTTCGCCCGGCGCGCGCGCTCACCCACCGCTGCGACGTCCTGGATCACGCCGGTTTCGTTGTTGGCCAGCATTACCGACACGATGCCGGTGGGCACCTGCAGTGCCGCATCGACATCCGCAAGATCAACTGCACCGTCGCGCGTCACCGCCAGCTTGCGCACCCCCCAACCCTGGCGCGCGAGTTCCTGCGCCGGTTTTGCCACGCACGGATGTTCAATCCCGCTGACCGCAATCTGCGCGGGTGACAGATAGCCTGCCGCGCCCTTGATGAACAGGTTGTTGGCTTCGGTGCCGCCGCTGGTGAAAATCACCTGCGCGGGTTGCACGCCGACGACTGCGGCCACCTGCTCACGCGCCGCATCAACCGCCTGCCGTGCCTGGGTACCGAACTCGTGACGGCTAGACGCGTTGCCGTGCTGCTCGCGCAGATAGGGCAACATGACCGCAAGTACGCGCTCGTCGAGCGGCGTGGTCGCGTTGTGGTCGAAGTAGACGTGCATGCTGCGCTCCAGCTTCAGGCCGCCACGGTGTCCGGTTTGCGCGCCACGGTGCGCATGTCATGCACCGGTGCGATACCCGCGTCCTTGGCGCGCTGGTTCTCCACCAATTGCTTCAGCGTGACCGATCCGAGATAGTCGAAAATGCGCTCGTTCAGCGTCGCCCACAGATCGTGGGTCAGGCATTTTTCCTCATCCTTGCAGTTTTCCTTGCCGGCGCATTGGGTGGCGTCGATGGGTTCGTCCACCGCGAGAATGATGTCGGCCACGGTCAATGCGGACATGTCACGTGCCAGGCAGTAGCCGCCGCCGGGACCGCGGACCGAATCGACAATGTGCCGCCGGCGCAGCTTGCCGAACAACTGTTCCAGATAGGACAGTGAGATCTTCTGGCGCCCGCTGATTTCCGCAAGCGTGACCGGGCCCGTGCCGTGACGCATGCCCAGGTCCACCATCGCTGTTACGGCAAATCGGCCTTTCGTTGTCAGCCTCATGATTGACCTCTAATTAATCGTTTAAAAACAATAGCTTAAATGCATACAATGGACTCATTCCAGATAGCGATTTTAGCTTACCCGACAAAATCAGTCAACAATGCGATTCAACCCGCTGGCATCGAACTGTTCAGGTTCCACACCCTCGATTTTTAATCCCAAGCGCTGCAGTTCGGCGAGGATCTGCTCGATGCGTTTGTCAGTGTCTGCGCTGTGATCGATCAGCGCGTGCATCGCGCGCGCCACCGGATCGTTGGCATCGCGCGCCACCGCGTACGCGGCAAAGCGGCCATCCGTATCGCCGGTTTCCACCAGGCGCGCCGGAATGCCGATTGCGGTGGCACCGTCCGGCACATCCTTGACCACCACCGCGTTGGAGCCGACCTTGGCGTTCTCGCCGATCGTGATCGGCCCGAGTATTTTTGCCCCGGCGCCGACGACCACGCTGTTCTTCAACGTCGGATGGCGCTTGCCCTTGTTCCAGGTCGTGCCGCCCAGTGTGACGCCGTGGTACAGCGTGCAGTCATCACCGATTTCCGCGGTTTCGCCGATCACCACGCCCATGCCGTGATCGATGAAAAACCGCCTGCCGATGCGCACGCCGGGATGAATTTCGATGCCGGTAAGCCAGCGCGCCCAATGCGAAACCCAGCGTGCCAGCCATTTGAACCCACGCGTCCACAGTGCATGCGACAGGCGATGCGCCAGCAGCGCGTGGAATCCCGGATAGCAGGTCACCACTTCCCAGGTACTGCGTGCTGCGGGGTCGCGCTCGAACACCACCGCAATTTCTTCGCTGATTTTTTCAAACATTAGCGTTGCCTGATGAATAGGACGTCAGACTACAATAACCTACTGTTTTTATCAAGATTAAGGGTTATCGATATAAATCTATTTAAACAAGCACTTACGATAACGTTCAGTCCTTGTCCCGGTTCTTCGGCGTGAGCAGGCTGCTGAGTATTCCGCGCAGGATATTGACCTCTTCCACCTGCAATCGGGACCGTGCGAACAGCCGCCGCAGCCGGTACATCAGCTTGCGCGGATGCGCCGGATTGAGGAATCCGGTGGTGGTGATGGTTTGTTCCAGGTGCGCATAGAACGCCTCGACTTCCTCGTGCGTGGCCAGCGTCTGCGCTTTATCGTCCGGCAGCACCGCGCCGCAGGCCATGCGCAGTTCGTAACAGAACACCTGCACCGCCGCCGCCACATTCAGCGATGAGAATTCCGGATCGACTGGTATGCTCGCGAGCAATCCGCAGCAACCGACCTCGTCATTGCTGAGTCCGGATGTTTCATTGCCGAACACCAGTGCCACCGGCCGCGATTGCGCGATAGCCACCGCCTGCAGTGCCGCTTCACGCACATCGACCATCGGCACCGCGATGTCGCGCTGGCGCGCCGAACTCGCGATCGCAAACCCGGTTCCGGCGAGGGCCTCACTAAGACTCTTACACACACGCGCTGATTCCAGCACGTCCATCGCCCCCGCAGCGAACCACACCGCCTGCGGATCGGGATAGCGCTGCGGATTGACCATTGCGAGATCGGTGATGCCCATGGTACGCATCGCGCGCGCTGCAGCGCCGATGTTGCCCGGATGCGAGGTGCCGCACAGCACGATGCGAATATTTTTGAGCGATGTGAGGGGCCTGTTAACCATTATTTCGTGAGCTGCGTTGCGGTCAAAATTGTCGGTGGCAAGGCGCTTGCCACAGCGCCATATCGCAAATATGGACAAGGCAAGCAACGCGGCCAGCGGCAATTCTGACCGCAACCCGCAGGGACGGGATGATTCCGGCCCATGGCATTGTTGCCCCTTCGCTTATTTGCCTGCGGGCAAACCGCGCTCGGCGCGCCTCGCCCTGAACCAGAATCATCCTCGTCGCACTCATGAAATAATGGTTAACAGGCCCCGGTGTTCACGTAAAATACGGACCGGTCGTTCCGGCCCCTGAAATTTTCAGATCATTCCGGATCAGACTGCAATCCGCTCTTTATTGATTACCCGCCGTCCACTCATTGCCGCCAACTCACCGCTGCCTACAGATTGCCATTCACCATGCATCCCATGCTCAACATCGCGATCAAAGCCGCACGCCGCGCCGGCGGCATCATCAACCGCGCGAGCCGGAATCTCGATGTCATTGCCGTCAAGGAAAAAGCTGCAAATGATTTCGTGTCGGACGTGGACCGCGAAGCCGAACAGGCCATCATCCGCACGCTGCGCGAAGCCTATCCGGCACACGCGATTTTAGCAGAGGAATCCGGCGCTTCCGGCACCTCCGAATACCAGTGGATCATCGATCCGCTCGACGGCACCACCAATTTCCTGCACGGCTTTCCGCAATACGCGGTGTCAATCGCGCTGCTGCACAAGGGCGTGATCAACCAGGCCGTAATTTACGATCCCGGGCGCAACGATCTGTTTACCGCGACCAAGGGCCGCGGCGCCTACCTCAATGAAACCCGGCTGCGCGTCAGCAAACGCCCTCACCTGCAACCCTGCCTGATCGGTACCGGTTTTCCGTACCGCCAGCTTGAGCATCTGGAAGCCTATCTCGGCATGATGCGCGACATCATCAAACACACAGCCGGCGTGCGCCGCCCGGGATCCGCCGCACTGGACCTGGCATACGTCGCTGCCGGACGCCTGGACGGTTTCTGGGAACTGGGCCTGAGCAAATGGGATATCGCCGCGGGCGCACTGCTGATCACCGAAGCCGGCGGCCTGGTGGGCGACCTGCAGGGCAATGACCGTTATCTCGAAAGCGGCAACATCGTCGCCGGCAATCCCAAGGTGTTCGCACAACTGCTGCCGCTGCTCGCACCGCATCTGACGCCGGCGCTGAAAATCGCCTAGATCAATCGGTCCGGCGCTGGCGCCGGCAGCGGAAGCTCATTCCGTCGGCTTCATCCCGACTACGCTGCTGCGGATGTGCAGGTCGCGCTGCGGGAACGGAATCTGGATGCCGTTGCTCTGAAAAATGTCGTAGATCGCGAAATTGAGCTTACTGACCAGCCTGCCCTTGCGCGTCGCGCCGCTGGTTGTCCAGACCCGCAGTTCGAGATTGAGCGCGCTGTCACCGAACGCCATGAAGCGGACCACCGGTGCGGGATCGGCAATTACGTCGGGTTCCGCCCCGGCCACGTCCAGCAGCAGTTTCTCGACCCTGCGCAGATCGCTGCCATAGGCCACACCGACCGGGATTTTCAGTCGTACCCTGGCATCGTTGTACTTCCAGTTGACCACGTTTTCGGTGATGAACTTCGAGTTCGGCACGATGATGTTGATATTGTCATTGGTCAGCACCACGGTACCGCGCGCGCCGATTTCGACGACATCGCCCTCGATGTTGTCAACGACGATGCGGTCGCCGATCTTGATCGGACGCTCGAACATGATGATCAGGCCGCTGATGAAATTGCCCACCACGTTCTGCAGGCCGAACCCCACGCCGATACCGACGGCACCGGCGAGCACATTCAACGTCGTCAGGTTGATTCCGGCGGTCTGCAGAATAATCAGCAGTCCGAGCAGGAGCACGACATAGCGCGTAATCGTGGCGACGGCATGACGCGCCCCTACGTCCATCCCGGTGCGCGCCAGCGCCCGGTTCGCCATCCAGTTCCGCAATTTGCCCGCGACATAAAACAACACCACGACCAGAATGAGGATGTGGGCAAGGGTCCAAAGCGTAAACGGACGCCCGCCCAGCTCGAATAAGGAAATGTCGAGCACTGCCTTTGCTTTCTCAAACCAGCCGTAAAACGCCTGCATCCAAGCCTCCGGAAAGCCGGTTCAACCGGTTATTGCGACATGCCCGCCAGTGTACGCAGTTCCGCCGCGCGCGGGGAGCGCATCTGATCCAGCGCCTGCAGTGCTTGCCGCACATCTGCCGTGCGCCCGGAAAGCGATGCCGCCCGTCCCAGGCCGAACCACGCATCGGGCAGTCCCGGATCGATGGTAAGTGCGCGCCGGTACGCCGCGATTGCTGCAGCATAGCGCGCCAGATCCACGTAGGCATCTCCAAGCAGGCGGTACGTCAACGCTGATTCACGCACCACCAGCAAGGCGCGCTCCAGCGTCGTCACGGCGCCTCTCGCATCACCTGACGCCCGCTGTGCCTCCGCCAGAAAATGGTACGCCGTCGGATCATCGGGCGAGAGTCGCACCATGTCGCTGAAGTATTCCACGGCCCGTGGAAATTCGCGCAACTGGGATGAGGCATACCCGCCGATCATGCGCCATTCGGAGCTGAACGGATCCGTTTTGATGTTGGTATCGGCGAAGCGCACCATTTCACGCCAGTCGCCCTTCCGTTCGAGTTCGATGATGCGGTCGCGATTGCCGCTCTCGACGTTCTCCAGGTGGCTCAGCAACATCGGTACCGTGCCATCCGGTATCAATGAGTTGAGCAGCATCTGTTGCGGCGTGCAGGCCACGCCCAGCACCACCAGAAGGACCGCAGCGGCGGCACGGAAAATTTTTCGGATCACGGTGCCGGCACGTTGAGCACCGTCCAGTAATGGCGTATCTGTTCGGCAACATCGCGGAATTTCTCGAAATCCACCGGTTTGACGATATAGGAATTCGCACCATGCTCATACGCGGTCTCGATATCGCGCCCGGTGGACGACGTCGTCAGCATGATCACCGGGATATTGGCCGACACCGCATGCGTCCGCAATTCCTTGAGCAGTTCCAGTCCGTTAACCCGTGGCATATTGACGTCGAGCAGGATCATCGCCGGCTTGGATTCGCCGGATTCCCAGCGCGGAATCCATGCCAGCGCCTCCTCGCTGTTGCGCGCGACAGTAACCGGGTTCGCCACGCGGTTCTGCTGAAACGCCCGCAGCGTCAACTCGACATCCATCGGATTGTCGTCGATCAGCAATATCGAGTGCACTACCTGGGAATCTCCGGATAAACCGCTGTACCTTTGCCGGAAACGCGTTCTGCCCGGCACCTGCCACCCGTATGTTGCGTGGCGCCATGCTCCATCGTCCATCTGCGCCGGCTCCCGGACACTCACCGTTCAGGCCCCGTCACTCTGCATCCCGGACCATGTAATCATGGGACTTCATGTCGCATTCCGCATCGTTGTC
The DNA here is from genome assembly GCA_029883965.1 of Betaproteobacteria bacterium. Taxonomy (GTDB): domain Bacteria; phylum Pseudomonadota; class Gammaproteobacteria; order Burkholderiales; family SG8-41. The sequence goes on along the minus strand of JAOUIN010000082.1, from coordinate 2,932 downwards.
ACTAACACACAGGATACACGACGCATCATGGTCACGTCCGCCGGCCACCGCCCGTAGCACCCGGAGCCCGTCGCCTGAGCGTGAGCGACAGCCCTCCTTCCGCCCTGAGGATTACGACATTCCGCGCGCAAAGTTTATAGCGGCAGTCCGGTGCTGCACGATTTGCCAGAATGAAATAATTTTGTTTTTGAATCAAGCCACTAAGTCGGGCAGCCCAGGGTTTTGGCACGCCATGCCGTGCACTGCAGCGCCGCAGAATCTGCAGGCCGCCATCGTCCCAGCCCACGAACCGGTCACGGCTTTACCGGCTACTGCCGCACATTCACGTCACCCGGACACGCGCAATTGCAATGCCCGCCGGAGATTGCCCGCGGGCATCTCGTAAAATACGACCCCATGAAGCCGGAAACACCGTTCGCCGCCCACACCCCGATGATGCAGCAGTATCTGCGCATCAAGTCCGACCATTCGGATCTGCTGGTGTTCTACCGGATGGGCGATTTCTACGAACTGTTTTTTGAAGACGCCGAAAAAGCGGCACGGCTGCTCGACATCACGCTGACGACGCGCGGTGAATCGGCCGGAGCACCGATCAAAATGGCCGGTGTCCCGTTCCACGCGCTCGACCCCTATCTCGCGAAGCTGGTGAAACTCGGCGAATCGGTCGCCATCTGCGAGCAGGTCGGCGATCCCGCCACATCAAAAGGTCCGGTCGAGCGCAAAGTCATGCGCATCGTCACACCGGGCACGCTGACCGAATCCGCATTGCTTGACGAGAAAAGTGAAAACCTGCTGCTCGCGGTGCACCGCAGCGGCAACGTGCTCGGGCTCGCATGGCTGGCGCTGGCCTCGGGACGCTTCAGCATCATGGAAACCGCGTCATCAAATCTCGCGGCCGAAATCGAGCGGCTGCAGCCGGCGGAAATCCTGCTGGCTGACGGCAGCACGCTCGATCCGGATGAATCGGGATCCGCGATACGCCGGCTGCCGCTGTGGCGCTTTGACACGGAAACGGCACGCCGCTCGCTTTGCGACCAGTTCGGCACGCACGACCTGAGCGGCTTCGGGGCGCAGGCACTGGACGTCGCGGTGGCCGCGGCCGGCGCGCTGCTCGATTACGCCAAATCCACCCAGGGGTCTGAAATCGCCCATGTGCAGGCGCTGGTCGTCGAAACGGAAAGCGCGTACCTGCGCATGGATCCGGCAACTCGGCGCAACCTCGAACTGACCGAAACCATCCGCGGCGAACCGGCGCCCACGCTGCTGTCCCTGCTCGACACCTGCGCCACCGGCATGGGCAGCCGGCGACTGCGCCACGCCCTGCATCATCCGCTGACCGACAGAACACTCGTTCAGACACTGCATCAGGCAGTGGCGGCGCTGATTGCGACCGGTCATCACACCGCAGTACTCGCAACACTGAAGAGTTTTGCAGACGTCGAGCGCATCGCTGCGCGCATCGCGCTCGCGTCGGCACGGCCGCGCGATCTGTCCGGGCTCAGCATGTCGTTGCGGCAACTGCCCGCCCTTGCCGCTGCTTTTTCCGGCTGCACCGGGGAGCGCCTGGCGCAACTGGCCGCGGACCTGGAGCCGCCCGGTGACCTGGCCGCCCTGCTCGCCGCAGCCGTCAAACCCGAACCCGCGTCGGTCATCCGCGAAGGCGGCGTCATCGCCGACGGCTATGACGCCGAACTCGACGAGCTCCGCGGCATCCAGGACAACTGCGGCACCTTTCTCGCCGAACTCGAAACGCGCGAACGCGCTCGCACCGGCATCACCACGCTAAAAGTCGAATTCAACCGCGTTCACGGTTTTTACATTGAGGTGTCACGTGCACAGTCGGACAAGGTGCCCGACGACTATCGCCGCCGCCAGACGCTGAAAAATGCCGAGCGCTACATCACGCCGGAACTGAAGACGTTCGAGGACAAGGCATTGTCCGCACAGGAACGCGCGCTGTCGCGCGAGAAACTGCTCTATGAGCAGCTGCTGGTCAAACTGGCACCTCATGTGCCCGCATTGCAGCGGGTCGCCACGGCATTGGGTGAACTGGACATGCTGGCGGCCTTTGCCGAGCGCGCTGTTGCGCTCGATTGGGTCGCGCCGGAATTCATCGACGAGGCCGTGATCGACATTGCGGGCGGTCGTCACCCGGTGGTCGAGGCGCAGGTGCAGCCGTTCATCGCCAATGACACGCAGCTGTCCGCGATGCGGCGCATGCTGTTGATCACCGGCCCGAACATGGGCGGAAAATCAACTTACATGCGGCAGACGGCGCTGATTGTGCTGCTCGCACACTGCGGATCGTTCGTGCCGGTCACCCGCGCGCGTCTCGGACCGCTGGATCGCATCTTCACCCGCATCGGCGCCGCAGACGATCTCGCCGGCGGCCGCTCAACTTTCATGGTCGAAATGACGGAAGCTGCCTACATCCTGCATCACGCGACCCCCAAAAGCCTCGTTCTGGTCGATGAAATCGGCCGTGGCACGTCCACCTACGACGGACTGGCGCTGGCCTGGGCCATCGCGAAACATCTGATCGAGCGCAGCGGCTGCTACACGCTGTTCGCTACGCATTATTTCGAACTGACGCAGCTCGCCGTCGATTTCAGGCAGGTGGCGAACGTGCATCTCGACGCGGTCGAACACCGGGACCGGATCGTTTTTCTGCACGCTGTCGAAGAGGGTCCCGCGAACCGCAGCTACGGATTGCAGGTCGCGCAACTCGCCGGCGTTCCCGCCGCAGTTATCCGCAGCGCGCGCAAACATCTTGCCGGCCTGGAGGCCGCTGCAGCCGCGCACGCGCCACAGGGCGACCTGTTTGTCACAGCAAATACTGCGGCGCCGGAACCCGAGCCCCACCCCGCGATCGACATGCTGCAGGATTGCGATCCTGATGCACTGACGCCGCGCGATGCGCTCGATCTGCTTT
>JAOUIN010000389.1 GCA_029883965.1 Betaproteobacteria bacterium | reverse complement strand
GACCGGATTGCACATGCGGTTGTCGGGGCAGTCCATTCTGGCCGCTGTGCGTCCGGCCATCGTTGAAAAAGCGGGCGGTAAGGACCCGGCAACGTTTCAGGGTTTAGCAGAGTCCGGCGAACATTCATTGGGCTACAGTTTCCCGAACATGCTGATCGACCATGCCATGCGCAATCCGCATGTGCCGCCGGGATTCTGGCGCGGGGTCAACATCAATCAGAACGCGATCTTCCTCGAATGCTTCATGGATGAACTCGCACACGCTGCGGGTGAAGATCCGGTGGCCTTCCGGCGCAAATTCATGGCCAAGCATCCGCGCAATCTCGCGGTGCTGAACGCGGTCGCCGAACGCATCGGCTGGGACAAGCCGGCGCCCGGTGGACTGCATCGCGGAATTGCGCAGATGAAGGCCTTCGACAGTTTCGTCGCAGCAGCCTGTGAAATATCGGTCGAGGGCGGCAACAAGGTCAAGGTCCATCGCATCGTCGCCGCTACGGATTCGGGCTATGCAGTCAATCCGGCGCAGATCGAACGGCAGGTCGCCGGATCATTTGTGTACGGGCTGTCAGCGTTGTTCATGCAGGAATGCACCGTGAAAGACGGGCGCATCGAGCAGGAGAACTTTCACAGCTACAACTCAATGCGAATTGCGCAGATGCCCAGGGTCGAATCAATCATCATGCCCAGCGGCGGCCCGATCTGGGGCGGCGTCGGGGAGCCGACGATCTGTGTCGCGGCGCCCGCGGTGCTTAACGCGTTTTTCAAGGCGACAGGCAAGCGCATCCGTTCGGTGCCGCTGAAGAATCATGGCATCGAAATGGTGTGACCGGACAGGCGGTGGCGACAGACAGCGTAACGCGCAGACCGCGCCGGGAATTTCTGAAGACCGTCGGCCGGACTGCCGGCGGCGTCGGACTTGCGGCGCTTGCCGGTAGCGCCCGGGCGACGCCGGAAGCCCTGCAATCTGCGATCCGCCAGGTTACCGGCGATTCCGCGCTGCGCCGGGGCAGGGTCAAGCTGTCGATCCCGCCGCTGGTGGAGAACGGCAATTCCGTCGAGATCTCGGTCGCCGTCGAGAGCCCGATGACGGCGACCGATTACGTGAAGTCCATCCATGTATTCACCGAGAAGAATCCGCTTCCCAATGTCATCAGCGTCTATCTGGGCCCCCGCGCCGGGCGCGCCCGCGTGACCACCAGGACCCGGCTCGCTGATTCGCAAAAAGTGCTGGCAGTGGCCGAGATGAGTGACGGTTCCTACTGGTCGGACTCCGCCGAGGTCATCGTGACGCTGGCGGCGTGTCTCGAAGACCTGATCTGAGGGGAGCGCAGTGGCCGAAGCGATTGTCAGTGTGCCCGCCACCGCAGGACGCGGCGAAATCATCGAGATCAAGGCGCTGGTGCGGCATCCGATGGAAACGGGTTTTCGCCACACTCAGCTGGGCGAGCGCATCCCGCGCAATATCATTACGCAGTTCACCTGCACTTATGATGGCGCGGAGATTCTGCGTGCGACGCTGCACCCGGCGATCACGGCGAATCCGCTGCTGGTGTTCACGACTGTCGCGACCAACAGTGGCGAGTTGGAGTGTCGTTGGAGCGGTGACCATGGGTTTGTGGTGACCGAAAAAGCGGCCATCGTGGTGCGGTGATCATGGCGAAAAACATAAAAAAATTAATAAAAACAAAATGTTACACTGATTTTTTGCGACGGACGTGCCTTTTGCCGGCGGCGCCCCAAGCGCAGTCCTGATGCGGACAGCGGTTGGTGCGTACCTGGGATGGTTATTCGCAGCGAGCGTGCTTGCCGGATGCGTAGCGCCCGCGCCGCTGGCGCCTTACAAGGTCGTGGGCGATACCGTGCCCGAAGTGCTGGTCGCGACCCCGGGCGATCCGTCTCGCGGTCGCGCTATCAGTGCCGGACGCGATGCCAATTGTCTGCTGTGCCACAGCGTTCCGGAATCGGATCAGCCGTTCATGGGTGACATCGGCCCGCCGCTCGCGGGCGTGGGGCTGCGGTTGAGCGCTGCGCAACTGCGCCTGCGCATCGTTGATGCCGCAGTACTCAACCCGGATACCGCGATGCCGCCCTACTATCGCGTCAGCGGCTTGCGCAATGTGGCGGCGCAGTACGCAGGCAAACCGATACTCACTGCACAGCAGGTCGAGGATGTCGTGGCTTATCTGCAAACGCTGCGCTAGAGAGTGATCGGAATGATGTCCGTGCGTGATATGACTGCGAAACGTCGACACCGCTTGCGCGGGGTCACCACGCTGTGGCTGATTGCATATTGTGCGGTTGCCGCGGGCGCGGATGTGGCGGCGCGTGGTCCACGCTCCGGTCTGGACT
>JAOUIN010000388.1 GCA_029883965.1 Betaproteobacteria bacterium | reverse complement strand
CGCCGCTGTTTGTGCGCTTCAGCGAAGCGGGCCCTGTCGCCACTGCGTTCTGGCGGGTGTTCCTCGCCCTGCCCGCGCTGTGGATCTGGGCGCTGATCAGCGACAGACCGGGGCACTGGCGCAGCGTGCGTGCACATCCCGGCATGCTGCTGCTGATCGGTTTCTGTTTTGCCGGTGACCTCGCGGTATGGCACTGGTCGATCCTGCTGACTTCAGTCGCCAACGCGACGCTGTTATCCAATCTCGCCCCGATATTTGTCACGCTGGGCGCGTGGTGGCTGTTCCGCGATGCGCCGAAAAAACTGTTCCTCGGCGGCCTTGCTGCAGCGCTTGCCGGCACCGCACTGCTGATCGGCGGCGGCTCCGGACAGTCGGCCGCAGCCCATTCGGGACATGCGTTACTTGGCGATTTTCTGGGCGTAGTCACCGCAATGTTTTATGCCGGATACCAGATGGCGGTCACGCGGCTGCGCGCGAAGGTCGCAACCGCAACGCTGATGGCGTGGAGCTGCCTGGTGATGTCGGCGCTGTTGCTGCCGATCGCGCTGTTGATGGGTGAGCAGGTGCTGCCGCACACGGCAACGGGCTGGATCACCATCATCGCGCTGGCGCTGGTCGCGCAGGCCGCCGGCCAGAGCCTGATCGCCTACGCCATGGCACATCTGCCGGGCACGTTCTCTTCAGTCGGGCTGTTATGGCAACCCGTGGCGGCGGCCTTGTTTGCCTGGGTGTTGATCGGCGAAACCGTCGGTGGACTGCAGTTTGCCGGCGGGCTGCTGGTGCTGGCCGGGATCGCGATTGCACGACGCAGCGCGCTCACGAAGAAATAATCAGTTAAAACAAATGGTTATAAAGCTCCGTTACGGTGTCCGCGGTTTTTCTGTAGGTTTGACCGCGGGTTTGCCGGCCACCGGTTTCTGGCACGCCACCTTGAATGCCAGTTCACCGACTGTCCCCGGAGTGACTTTGTCCCACTCCCGCTCCGCGACCGTACCTGAATGTATCGACTCGCCCTGAGCCATACCTTCAATGTAGTACAACGCCGTCATCACGTCGCTCATGCGTTTGGCGCAGTCAAAAATCCAGTGTGACTTCACCGAGCGGTACGGCTTGTTCGGGATGTCCGTCTGGGTCTGACGATAGTCATCGATGGTCCACATGCGAACCTCGTGGCCCGAGCGGGTGATGGTCGTGGGGTCGAGGTAAGCGATCAGCTCGTCGTCTTCGTGGTACCTGGTGAATTCCGCCTGCGCATTCATCGCAACCAGCAGCAGCAACACAGTAATCAATCGTTTCATGTTCAACTCAATCGGGTTCGGTGCGCGAAGGCGGATTCTACCGGACACGCGGACCATATTATCCGTGTGCAGCGGCACCGTCGCAGACGCGTCTGCGCCGGCTGGCTGGATCGGCCGCTTCGGTCATAATCAGCGCCACTGCACATACCGCAACCATCGCATATCTATTCATCGCGCTTCTAAATCGCTAAAGACCAGAGTTAGCTATTTCGGAAACATGAAAGTGATTGCAAACCGCAGACCCCAGTCGGGACCGCCCGGTGGCGAATCGACATAGCCGCGCACGCCGCCCTGCAGGTTGATGAGCTGGCTGCCAATCTTGGTGACTTTCGCATACAAGAGATTAACTGGGGCATTCCACTGCTTCGTCTCCCAGTCGTAAGTATTTTCCATGTTCATTGACACTGTCCTGCCACCGCCTAGGGACTTCGCCAGGAATGGCTGAATGAATGTGGCGTTCACGTCGGCGCGATTCTGATCACCTGCAAATGACCAGATGTGATTGACCAGCGCGCCGTAAGTCCAGCCGCTCTTGGTCTGCTTGAGCGCCACACCCGTCGGGCCGAGGCCCCATTTCTCCGCGCCCAGCCGGGTGTCGGTTGCCGTGGGCAACAGCAGCACCGGGCCCGCGCCGAGGATCCAGCCGTCCGCCGTTGGCTCCTTCGGCGAGAAGAAAAGACTCTGTACGATATCGCCCAGGCCCGAGTCACTGCCGACGGTCCCGACATCGTTCTGATAAATACCCGGAACGATGGTGCGCGAGATCAGATTCCAGTCTTTGCTGATGTCGACGGGAATGACCGGCTGCGCATTCAGCGTCCAGCGCTCGCCGCCGCCGGCATAACCGGTATCGTAGTTCAGCTGTAGCGGCACACTGATCAGGGCTGCCACCGGATTCGCCAGCGCTTTGGCAAGCTCGTCGGCATCGGCGGCATGCGCGCTTGTTGTAATGGACAGCGCGACAAAGGCTGAGGCTATTCCGGTATTGACTAAGACGGATCGCATCCGGCCCTCCATATGTCAGAGATATTTAATTGCATTTTAATCTTTCTTC
>JAOUIN010000387.1 GCA_029883965.1 Betaproteobacteria bacterium | reverse complement strand
CAGTTGCGCGCACAACTCGCGAAGCTCGGCTGAGCCGTACTTGCGCTGAACTGCTGACAGCCGTCGCCCGATGAGCATCCGGCACACGCTGCGCGCGCTGCGGCATCGCAATTACCGCCTGTTCTTCTACGGCCAGACGCTGTCGATCATCGGTAACTGGGTGCAGCAGATTGCGATGGCCTGGCTGGTGTACCGGCTAACCGAATCAGCCTGGCTGCTGGGCGTCACCGGGTTTGCAGGGCAGATCGCAATTCTGGTGTTCGCGCCGTTCGGCGGACTGTGGGCTGACCGCTTTGACAAACACCGGCTGCTACTGATCACGCAGGCACTGTCGGCGGTACCGCCGCTGTTGCTGGCAGCGCTGACCTTTGCGGGTCTCGTCGAAGTCTGGCACATCATTGTGATGGCGCTGCTCCTGGGCATCATCAACGCCATTGACACACCGATCCGGCTCGCCTTCACCACGGAAATGGTCACGGTGCGCGAAGACCTGCCCAGCGCCATTGCGATGAATGCACTGATGCAAAGTGCCGGCCGGATGATCGGACCGACTGTTGCCGGCCTGCTGCTCGCAGTTTCTACAGAGGCTTTCTGCTTTGTCGTCAACGCACTGAGCAAAGTGGCCATTGTCGCCACAGTCCTTACGATGACCATTGCCCCGCGCGCGATTACCCGCGCCTCAATGTCTCCACTGCAGCAACTCGCCGAAGGCGCACGTTACGCGTGGCAGCTGATTCCGATCCGCTGGACCCTGGCGATCGTGGCTATCATCAGTTTCATGGTGACACCCTATCAGACGCTGATGCCGATATTCGCTGCAGAAATCTATGGTGGTGGCGCCAGCATGCTCGGCTTTCTGATGGCTGCCGCGGGATGCGGCGGCGTGATCGGAATGCTGGCGCTCGCCTCCCGCCGCGATGTGCGTGGCCTGACCCGCTGGATCACCTTTGCCTCGCTTTCTGCAGGCATCGGCGCCACCGTATTCTCGCTGTCACCGTGGCTGCCGCTGTCACTGGTCGCCCTGGCGATGACCGGCTTTGGCGTGGTCGTCAACGGCATGTCCGTCAGCACCATGATCCAGACCATCGTCGATGACCGCATGCGCGGCCGCATCATGGGCATTTTCTCGGTCGCGTTTCTCGGCATGTATCCGCTGGGCAGTCTTGCCGGGGGCGCACTGGCCGAACATATCGGTGCACCGGCGACCCTGGCCACCGGCGGCGGCATTTGTACGGTGGCAGCGCTGGTGCTCTGGCGACGCATGCCCGCATTGCGCGCCGCACTGCGGCCGATCTATCTGAAGCTAAAAATAATCCAATAGAATCAAGATGTTATAAATTACCCGCGCGAGGCACGGCGGCACTTATCCGGCACGCTGCTAGACTGCCCGTTATGGACATGTTGACTCTGGCGCTGGTCACCGGACTGGGCTGGACCAGCGGCGTGCGCTTCTACGCCGTTCTGTTTTTTCTTGGCCTGCTCCACCGGACCGGTGTTTATCTGCTGCCGGTGAACCTGGAAATTCTGGCACACCCGTGGGTGCTCGCCGTCACCGGCACGCTGTTCCTCGCGGAATTCTTCGCCGACAAGATTCCCGGCGTGGACTCGCTGTGGGATGCCGTGCATACCTTCATCCGCATCCCCGGCGGTGCGCTGCTGGCCGCAGCAGCGGTTGCCGGCAACGATCCCGGACTGGCGCTCGCCGCGGGATTGCTGGGCGGTACCGTAGCCGCCGGCGCCCACCTCACAAAAGCGGGCAGCCGTGCGCTGATCAACACGTCGCCCGAGCCCTTCAGTAACTGGACCGCCTCTTTCGCCGAAGATGTGCTGTCATTGGGCGCACTGTGGGCTGCTCTGAAATATCCATTGATATTCCTCGGCATGCTGGTGTTGTTCCTGCTGGTTGCGCTATGGCTGCTGCCTAGGCTGTGGCAGGGGCTCCGCCGCATCGCGTCAGCGCTTCGCCGCACAACGGGAAACGCCTGAACGCTACCAGTCGTACTGGCTGCAGAACTGCCGCATCACATCAACCGCAGCGGAGCGCTCGAAAAACCGGTCGGCACGTGCCAGTCGCGCAGCGTCGCGCAACCCGGGATCACCCCCCAGGCACACGATGGCGATGTTCAGCATTAGTTCCCGCCGCAACGTGTCGATGACGTCCAGCGGATCAAATGCCGCATCCTCGAGATCAAGCAGCAGAAAACGATACTGCAGGATATCGGCGAAGCCGCCCAGCGCATCCAGTTCCGTGATTCGCATCATGTCCCACGTTTCCGGCAACGCTGCGCGTAAACGCTGTTCGAGATCCGCATCGCTGCTGCACAACACCAGTCGCGGTGCCAGGCGCGAAGCTAC
>JAOUIN010000081.1 GCA_029883965.1 Betaproteobacteria bacterium | reverse complement strand
ACTCGCGCGCAATGTCGCCGTTGCGCTGCGCTTCAAGCAGACGCAGGGCAAACCGGAAATGCCGCAGGTCGAGAAGGAAGTGCTCGCGCCGAACTATGACCGCGTGCGCGGCGGCAACCTGCATCTTGCGAACAATGCGCGCGATCAGGGCTGGCCGCATCCGGCGCTGTACCTGCGTGCGGCGTTTCCCGACCGCGTGGACGTGATGGAACAGGTCATCGCCGACGGCGACCGCGTCGGCCTGTTGTTTCGGGTAACCGGCACGCATACCGGGAATTTTTTCGGCATCCCGGCGACGGGCAGGCGCATTGATGTGTATGAAGTCGCGCTGCTGCGCATTATCAACGGCCAGATGGTCGAGGGCTGGTACATGATGGACGAGGCCGAACTGCTGCGGCAGCTGGGGGCGAAGCTGCCGCCGCGTCCCGATGGCCGCATCATCGCGCCGCCGCTGCCGCAGACCGATGATGCGGCGACGTTCGTCAAAAAAATCGAAGCGCAGTCTGCAGCGACCGTGCTTGACCGCAACAAGCTCACCGCGGCGCGCATGCGTCTGTCCACGCAGACGAAAGCGGGGTTGGCTGCGGATCATCAGAACCTGCGTTACGGGTTTCAGCATCTGCGTGAATACAGCGCGGCGCATGGCCATGGCATGCTCGACCTCGATGCGGCATTTCCGGATCGAGGCTACGGACTGGATGTGCAACTGGCCGAGGGCGATCAGGTGTGGACGCGTTTCAATGTCAGCGGCACGCACCGTGGCGCGTTCTGCGGGATTACGCCAACCGGCACGCGCATGGGGGTGAATGCGGTGGCGATCACGCGCTTCAACGACGACGGCGAGTGCGTGAGCAGCTGGACGTTCGCCGATGAACTCGGCGTATTGCTGCAGTTGGGCCAACCGAACCTGTTGCTGGAATAAATAAAATATAAATAAAAACAATAACTTATAGATTTTCCTACGGGTGATGGTTGCAGATTCCGCCGCGCCTGCCGTTATCGTGCTGAGGGGTATGTGTAAACCGGCACCGATCTCAAGGCGGGGCGGTTACGCTGTGGCGGATAACTCAGTTTTTTCGCGGCGACGATGACAGGCGGCGACCGCGATCATTCATCGTTTTCATGCGCCCGGTGGAATAACCGGCGGCGTATCCACGTTTACAGCGGGGAAACGTAATCCAGCAGGCCAACCCTTACCCCCCAACGCGTTTGTCACCGGAGGATTGTCATGAGCACGACTCGAATCAGGATCGGTATTGCTGTTTCCATCGCGCTGCTCGCCTCGGGCGCAATCGCCGCTGAGACCATGCAGAAAATCTCGCCGGAGATGTCATTCTTTGTGACCAGCGCGGGACTCGGGAAAGGTGCTGATCTGGGCGGACTTGCCGGTGCCGACCGGCATTGCCAGCAGCTTGCCGCTGCGGCGGGTGCCGGCAAGAAGCAATGGCGCGCTTACCTCAGCACCACCGGCGACAAACCCGTCCATGCGCGCGACCGTATCGGCAAGGGCCCGTGGTACACGGCCGAGGGCCGGCTGGTGGCGCGCAATGTCGATGAACTGCACGCGTCCAACAGCATCAATCGCATGACCGCATTGACCGAAAAGGGCGCCAGGGTCAACGGCCGCGCCGATTCTCCGAACATGCACGACATCCTCACCGGCTCCGGCGTTGACGGCCGCGCGGTGGTCAGCGACAAGGACACCACCTGCGGCAACTGGACCAAGAGCGGCGATGGCGCGGCGATGGTCGGGCATCATGACCGCTGGGGCTTGAAGGATGACGAGCCGTCGCGTTCGTGGAATGTCGCATCCGTCGCGCGGCTGCAGTCAGGATAATCTGCGCGCGTCGGGTGGTGCCGGGATGTTCTATTGCTTTGCGGTGAACACGAAATAGCGCACGGCATTGTGCCGTCCGGGGCCTGCGCGTCAGGCCCCTTTTTTTGCGCAGCAGGGATCAGCCGTCGATCATCAGTTTTTTCAGCAATGCCGGATCGGGATCGACGCCGAGGCCGGGCCCCTGCGGTACCGCAATGTGCCCGTGCTTCGGATCGATGGCCGCGCCGAACGGATTTTCGGCGAAATCGCAGTAGAAGCGTTCAACCCAGACTTCACGTGCCTGTGCTGCACAGACATGGATCGAGGCCAGCAGTCCCGGGCCGAAGTAGGCCGAGTGCGGCACGATGCGCGCGCCGTGGGCTTCGCCGAGCGCAAATATTTTCATCATCTCGGTAACGCCGCCGACCTTGGTGATGCTGGGTTGCGCGATGTCGAGCGATCCGCGTTCGAACAGCCGGTGGAATTCGTTGGCGCTGCCGACGTTTTCGCCGCCGGCGACGGCGATGCCACCTTCGGCGCGTACGCGCGCGAGCCCCGCATGATCCTCCGGCGGCCATACCGGTTCTTCGATCCATTCGAGCTTGAGGTCGTTGAGCTCGCGGCAGATCGCAATCGCCTGCGCCACGGTCCACGGACAGTTGCAGTCCACCATCAGCGGCGTGCCCGCGCCGGCGGCACGGCGCGCGGCGCGGATGATGTCGGGCTCGATTTCATGGATCTTGATCAGCTTGTAGCCGCGCGCCAGTGCTTCGGCAATGCGCGGTTCCATCGCTGCGATCTTGCCGTAACGCAGCAGACTGGCATAGGCAGGCAGGTCAGCGCGCGCGCTGCCGCCGAGCAAACGGTACAGCGGCAGGCCGGCAACCTTGCCGGCGATGTCCCATAGCGCAATGTCGATGGCCGAGAGCGCATACATCAAGGGACCGTTGCGGCCGGCACCATGGACCGCGCGTGCCAGGTCGTGCATCAGCGCGGCGATTGCGGTCGGATCGCGGCCGACGCACAGCGGCGCGACCATGCGGTCCAGCGCAGTACGGGTCGCAGGCCACACGCGATGGCCGAAGCCTTCGCCCCAGCCGGTGACGCCTGCGTCGGTGTCGATGCGCACGAGCAGCGTTTCCATCGCCGTGCGTGCCTGACCGCCGATCATGGGGGCGTCGCCGGTGATCAGCAGCGGCATGCGGACGACGTGGGTGGTGACAGCGGTGATTTTCATGGGGTGTGCCTGCTCGGGATGCGGATGTTGTGGATGAGTGTTATGGATTTTAGCCGCCGTTGCGTATCACGCTGAAGTTCAGCGTCCTTCACGCAGCATGCGCTCGATTTCCTCGACGGCGCGGCCGGGCGGAGCATCGCCCGTGTTTTCGACGGCCGGCGGGTCGGACCACGCGGTCACCAGTTGCGGATAGAACACGATCAGCGCCAGCGCCAGCAGCTGCACGATCACAAACGGAATGACGCCGCGATAGATGTCGGTGGTCCGGATCTGCGGCGGTGCGACGCTGCGCAGGTAAAACAGCGAGAAACCGAACGGCGGGGTCAGGAAAGAGGTCTGCAGGTTCATGCCGATCATGATCGCGAACCACACCGGTGCAATGCCCAGTTTGATGGCCACCGGCGCGAGCAGCGGCAGCACGATGAACGCGATCTCGAAAAAATCGATGAAAAAACCAAGTACGAAAATCAGCAGGTGCACGACGATCAGAAAACCGACCACGCCGCCCGGTACCAGCGTAAACAGCCGCTCTACCCACAGATCGCCGTCGACCGCGCGGAACACCAGCGCGAACACCGTCGAGCCGATCAGGATGAACATGACGAAGCTCGACAGCCGGGTGGTGGCATCGAGGGCTTCGCGCAGCATGCTCAGGTTGAGCCGGCGCTTGGCGGCGGCGAGCACCAGCGCGCCCACGGCGCCCAGCGCGCCGCCTTCGGATGGCGTCGCGATCCCCATGAAAATCGATCCCAACACCAGGAACATCAGGATCAGCGGCGGCAGCATCACCACTGCGGCATGGCGCCACAATGCCGCCCCGCGTCGCGTGCGCGCTTCCGGCGGCAGGGCGGGTGCGGCGGCCGGGTTGAGCATGGACGTGATGAACACGTAACCCGCAAGCAATGCGACCAGCAGCAGCCCGGGCAGCACGGCGCCGGCATACATGTCGCCGACCGGCGCGCCGAGCACATCGGCGAGCACGATCAGCACGATCGACGGCGGGATGATCTGCGCCAGCGTGCCCGACGCGCAGATGACGCCGCTGGCCAGCCGCGGCGAGTAGTTGTAGCGCAGCATCACCGGCAGCGAAATCAGCCCCATCGCAATCACCGATGCGGCAATGACGCCGGTCGTTGCGGCGAGCAGCGCGCCGACGAAGATCACCGCGTAAGCTACGCCGCCGCGCACCGGTCCGAACAACTGGCCAATGGTATCGAGCAGATCCTCGGCCATGCCGCTGCGTTCCAGCACCAGACCCATGAATGTGAAAAAGGGGATCGCCAGCAGCAGCGGATTGGCCATGATGCCGAACAACCGCTGCGGCAGTGCCTGCAGCAGTTCCGGCTGCAGCATGCCCAGTTCAAAACCGATGAAGGCGAACAGCAGGCCGTTGGCGGCCAGTGCGAACGCCACCGGATAACCGAGCAGCAGGAACGCGGCCAGCCCGGCGAACATCAGCGGTGCCATGAGTTCAAAGGCCACGACGTTCTCTGACAGGTTGACTCATACTCCCCGTCAATCCGGAGAAAGCCGGAGTCCAGGAATGCGTTCTCAACATATCCGATGCCCGATTGGCTCCGGCTTGTGCCGGAATGACGGCACATGGAAGGTTCTCAGTTGAGCGTTTCACGAGGTCAGCGCTGCGCGTGGTCCGGTTCGAGCGCGGCAGGCGGCAACAACCCGCGCAACACCGCGAATTTTTTGATCGTTTCCGACACGCCCTGCAGGATCAGCAGCAGGAATGCGGCAGGCACGACGAACTTGATCGGCCACCGCAGCAGGCCGCCGGCATCGGGCGAAAGTTCATTGATCCGGTACGATTCGACAAATGCGGTCCAGCCGAACCACAGCATGATGGTGCACACCGGCAGGAGCATGAAGACATGGCCGAAAATGTCGATCCACGCCTGCTTCTGCGGGGCCAGGCGCCCGGCGATCAGGTCGATGCGCACATGGGCGTTGTGTTTCAGCGTGTAGCCGGCGGCGCCGAGAAAGACGATGGAATACAGGTACCACTGGATTTCAAGGAAGCCGTTCGAGCTGAGATTGAAGCCGTAGCGGGCCACGGCATTGCCGGCGCTGACGAGGATGCAGGCGAGGACCAGCCACCGGATACCCCGGCCTGCGAGTTCGTTCAGCGCGTCGATGGCGCGTGACAGCGCCAGCAGTGTTTTCATGTTGTCGATAGCCCATTACGTCAGGGCAATATCATAAGGGGAAGCCGTCGTTCCGCATGATAAAATTCGGCCTTTGGTGCGCAAGCGCCTGCGACTCCCGACTCCCCGGCCAAAATCCATCATGACCATTTTTACCAACAAGCTGGAAACCACCGACCCCGAAATCTTCCGCGTGCTGCAGCAGGAAGGTCAGCGTCAGGAGGATCACATCGAGCTGATCGCCTCCGAGAATTACACCAGCCCCGCGGTGCTGGCGGCGCAGGGTTCGGTGCTGACCAACAAGTATGCCGAGGGTTATCCGGGCAAGCGTTACTACGGCGGTTGCGAACATGTCGACGTTGCGGAGCAGCTGGCGATCGACCGCGCCAAGGAATTGTTCAAGGCCGGTTATGCCAATGTGCAGCCGCATTCCGGCGCGCAGGCCAATGCCGCAGTGTTTCTGGCGACATTGCATCCCGGCGAAACGATACTCGGTATGCGGCTTTCCGACGGCGGGCATTTGACCCACGGCTCCAAGGTCAACATCAGCGGCAAGTACTACGACGCCGTGTCGTATGGTCTGCATGCCACGACGCAGGAAATTGATTACGACGAAGTCGCCGAACTCGCCACGGTGCGCAAACCCAAGCTGATCGTTGCCGGTGCGTCGGCGTATTCGCGGGTTATCGACTGGAAGCGTTTCCGTGAAATTGCGGACAGTGTCGGCGCGCTGCTGATGGCCGACATGGCGCACTATGCCGGGCTGGTTGCAGCAGGGCTTTATCCCAGTCCCGTCGGCGTCGCTGATTTTGTGACGACGACCACGCACAAGACGCTGCGCGGACCGCGCGGCGGCATGATCCTCGCCGATGCCAAACACGAGAAAGTGCTCAATTCCGCGGTGTTCCCCGGCTCGCAGGGCGGGCCGCTGATGCATGTGATTGCGGCCAAGGCGGTGGCGCTGAAAGAGGCGATGTCGAAGGATTTCCGCCAGTACCAGCAGCAGGTGCTCGACAATGCGCGGGTGATGGCGAAGGTGATGCACGAGCGCGGCTACCGCATCGTGTCCGGCCGCACGGACTGCCACATGTTCCTGCTCGACCTGCGCGAGAAGCCGGTGACCGGGCTCGAGGCCGAAAAGGCTCTGGGCAGCGCCAACATCACCGTCAACAAGAATTCGGTGCCGAACGACACCCGCACGCCGACGGTGACCAGCGGCGTACGCATCGGCTCGCCGGCGATGACCACCCGCGGCTTCAAAGAGCTCGAGGCGGAGAAGCTCGGACACCTGATCGCCGATGTGATCGATGCGCCGCAGGATGCGACCGTGATCGCGCGCGTACGCGGCGATGTCAAGACCATGTGCGACAAGTTTCCGGTTTATCAACGCTGACTGAAAAGGCTGGCCGCGACGCATGAAATGCCCATTCTGCAAATCGGATGAAACCCAGGTCATCGATTCACGCGAAAGTGATGACGGCGACACCATACGCCGCCGCCGCAAGTGCGTGTCGTGCAACAAGCGTTTTACGACCTACGAAACGGTCGAGCTGCGCATGCCGCAGGTGGTCAAGCACGACGGCAGCCGCGCCGAGTTCGATCTGGCCAAGCTGCGCACGAGCTTCATGCGCGCACTGCACAAGCGGCCGGTGCCGACACAGCTGGTCGACGAGGCTATCGGCGCGCTGACGCAGGAACTGCTGGCGCTGGGCGAGCGTGAAGTGCCGGCGCGCCGCGTCGGCGAGATGGTCATGCGTGAACTGAAAAAACTCGACGAAGTCGCCTATATCCGTTTTGCGTCGGTGTATCGCAGTTTCCAGGGCGTCGATGATTTCACCGACGTGATCAAGGAAGTGCGCAAGCCGTCCCGCAAGTAACCGCCATCGGCGCTGCCGGCGTGATGGTCGCAACCCCTATGTACACACCTGATGATCAACGCCACATGGCCCGCGCGCTGGAACTTGCCGCGCGCGGCCTGTTCACGACCACGCCCAATCCGCGCGTCGGCTGCGTCGTCGTCAAGGACGGCGTGGTGGCCGGCGAGGGCTGGCACGAAAAGGCCGGGGAATCCCATGCTGAACCGATGGCATTGCAGGCTGCGGACGGCAAGGCCGCGGGGGCGACGGTTTATGTCACGCTGGAACCGTGCGCGCACCACGGCCGCACGCCGCCCTGTGTTGATGCGCTGCTCGCGGCGAAACCTGCGCGCGTGGTTGCTGCAATTGCGGATCCCAATCCGGATACCGCGGGCAAGGGCCTGGAAAAACTTCGGGCCGCCGGCATCACGGTCGATGTCGGCCTCATGGATGCCGAAGCGCGTGAACTCAATATCGGGTTTTTCGCGCGCATGACCCGCGGCACGCCGTGGGTGCGCATGAAGGTTGCAGCGAGCCTCGACGGCCGCACCGCGCTGGCTGACGGCCAGAGTCAGTGGATCACCGGGGACGCGGCCCGCAAGGACGGCCACGCCTGGCGTGCGCGCGCCTGCGCAGTACTCACCGGTGTGGGCACGGTAAAAAGCGATGACCCGCAACTCAATGTGCGCGACGTGGAGACCACGCGCCAGCCGCTCAGAGTGGTGGTCGACAGCCGCCTGCAGACGCCGCTCAATGCACGCGTGCTGCGGCCGGGCACGCTGTTTGCGGCGGCCGGTGTCGATGCGCCGCGCAGCGTTGCATTGCGCGCACGTGGTGCCGAAGTCGTGGTGCTGCCCAATCATGACGGCAAGGTGGAACTGCCGGATCTGCTGCAGGAACTCGCGCGCCGCGGCTGCAATGAAATCCATGTCGAAGCGGGACACAAGCTCAACGGTTCTCTGTTGCAGGCGGGTCTGGTCGACGAATTGCTGATCTACATGGCGCCGTGCATCCTCGGCGATACCGCGCAGGGCATGTTCCATCTGCCGCCGCTGGCAAAGCTCGCAGACCGGTGCAATGTGCGCATCACTGACGTGCAGCAGATCGGTGCCGATCTGCGCGTGCTGGCGCGCGTCGACCGGTGAGTACGGGCTGATGTTCACCGGTATCGTTGCCGCGGTAGGCCATATCGATGCGGTCAAACCCGCACCGGGCGGCGTGCGGCTGCGCATCTCGGCGGGCGGTCTCGGGCTGGATGACGTGGCGCCGGGTGACAGCATTGCCGTCAGCGGCGCGTGTCTGACCGTGGTGACGTTTGATCAAAGCCATTTCGAAGCCGAGGTGTCGCAGGCGACGCTCGACTGCGTTGCCGGTTTTTCGCAGGGCGCTGCGGTCAATCTGGAAAAAGCATTGCGGCTGTCCGACCGGCTCGGCGGCCACCTGATGACCGGGCATGTTGATGGTGTGGGTGTCGTGTCGCGCTTCGAGGCTGCGGGCGACAACCGCAGGCTCGTCGTGGCGGCGCCGCACGCGATTGCACGTTACATTGCGCGCAAGGGTTCGGTGGCGGTTGATGGCGTGAGTCTGACGGTCAATGTGGTCGCCGGCGACGCCTTCGAAGTGAACCTGATCCCGCACACGCTGGCCTCGACCACGCTGCAGCATCTGCAACCGGGCGCGCGCGTCAACCTTGAGGTGGATCTGCTGGCGCGTTACATTGAACGCTTGCACGAATCGGGATCGACCGGGAAAACATTGAAGTGAAATCAGGAAATAACGAAGTGGCCATCAGTTCCACCGCCGAAATCATTGCCGAGATGCGCGCCGGGCGCATGGTGGTGCTCGTCGACGAGGAGGACCGCGAGAACGAGGGCGACCTGGTGCTCGCCGCGGAATTTGCGACGGCCGAGACCATCAACTTCATGGCGCGGTACGGACGTGGTCTGATCTGCCTGACACTGACGGAAGAGCGCTGCCGGCAGTTGAACCTGCCGCTGATGGTGAGCAACAACCGCTCGCCTATGGGCACCAATTTCACACTGTCGATCGAGGCCGCCGAAGGTGTCACCACCGGCATCTCGGCGGCAGACCGCGCGAAGACCGTGCAGGCGGCGATACGTGCAGACGCGAGTCCCGCCGAC
>JAOUIN010000386.1 GCA_029883965.1 Betaproteobacteria bacterium | reverse complement strand
CTCGTCCACGGTGTAAACGTGATACAGATCGTGCTGCATCTGGCCGACAATGCGGCCAAAAGCGGGAATGTAGCGGCCGAGTATGTCGAACTGGTGCATGCGCCGCAGTACGCGGATCATCCGCGTCGGACTCCTGATGATCGTCATGAAGTGTGCACGCATACGCGGATCACGTCGCGCCGCCGGATTGATTCGGCGGCGCGCACGCCACAGGGCTCGGAGCGTTTCCGCACCGATTCCCTTGATTTCGTGATGCTGCTGCAGCAGCGCAAACGCCTCGAGGATCGAGCAGGGGTCCCGCGCGAATATTTTCTGATCCGGCGCCGACAGCAGTTCTCCCCGAATCACCACGAAACGCTTGTTGATCGGAATTGGCTTGATATTGCTGGCGGGCGGCGAAATCCTGAGTGCCAGATTCTGCAGCAGGATCGTATTTAACTGCGACACCGACTTCGCGGTCAGATAGTAGCGTTGCATCAGGCGCTCACTTGCGCGCTTGCTTACACGGTCGGTAAATCCGAGTTGCTTCGCCAGTGCCGTCTGGTGGTCGAAGAGCAGCCGGTCTTCACGTCGGCCAGCAAGATAGTGCAGATGTATACGCAGGGTTTCCAGCACTTTTTCATCGCGACTGATTGCGCCGGCTTCTTCGCGCGTTATGAAATTGCGTCGCGCAAGTTCCAGCCAGGTATGCCCCAGGCGGGCCGCACGCGAAATCCACAGTATCGTGTTCAGATCGCGCAGCCCCCCAGCACTTTCCTTCAGATTCGGCTCAAGATTTGTTTCCTGATGCCGCGAGTGCCGCTCCTGCTGCTCAATGCGTTTGGCTCGCAGAAAAGCCGCCGGATCAATGGCCTGCTGCAGTTTTCGTCTGAACCGGGCGTACAACTCGCGCTTGCCGCACAAGAGCCTCGACTCAAGCAGATTGGTCTGCACGGTGATATCGGTGGAGGCCATTTCAAGGCATTCGTCCAGAGTGCGCACGCTGTGCCCGGTTTCCAGTCCGATATCCCAGAACGTGCCAATCAGCGTTTCCAGTTTGTCGCGCAACAGGTCATCAGGCGGACCGGGCAGCAGAATCAGGATATCAACGTCGGAATACGGGAAAAGCTGGCAGCGTCCGTACCCTCCGACGGCGATCAGCACGATATCGGTTGGCATTTGCCGTGCTTTCCACGCCAATCGCAGGTGACGGTCGGTCAGTAACGCCAGATGGCGCAGCAATTCGCGACCGATCTTTCCCTCTGAAAAACGCTGCTGGAGTTCGGCACGTTCGCGGGCAAGCGCTGCCCGCTGGCTTTCTTTCACAGCTGGCCGCGCGGCACGGGCCCTTGATGTTGAGTCATGGCGCATTGGGAGGCACGACGGTTCGCATGTGCCGCATTCAGGCAGGTTCTGGCGGCGTTCCGGCCGACACTGTAAGCACTTCGTGGCCGGTTTTGGTGACCACTACGGTGTGCTCCCACTGTGCAGACAGACTGTGATCCTTGGTGACTATGGTCCAGCCATCGGCCATCTGCCGGATATCGGCGCGGCCCGCATTAATCATGGGTTCGACGGTGAAAATCATGCCAGATTCCAGGCGCAGTCCCGTGCCGGGCCGGCCATAGTGCAAAATTTGTGGTTCTTCGTGAAACTTCCGGCCGATGCCGTGTCCGCAAAACTCGCGCACGACACTGCATCCATGGCGCTCCGCGTGGATTTGTATCGCATGGCCGATGTCGCCGAGTGTATTGCCCGGACGGATTGCCCGTATGCCGCGCCACATGCATTCATAGGTCAGGTCAACCAGCCGCCGGGCCTGGATCGAAGACGGTCCGACGAAGAACATCCGACTGGTGTCCCCGTGGAAACCGTCCTTGATTACGGTAATGTCGATATTGACGATGTCGCCGTTTTTCAGTTTCTTTTCGCCGGGAACGCCATGGCAGACCACATGATTGACCGACGTACAGATGGATTTCGGGTAAGGGGTGTAGCCGGGGGGCGTGTAATTGAGGGGCGCCGGTACTGTGCCCTGCTCATTGACCATGTAGTCGTGACAGAGACGGTCCAGTTCCCCGGTGGTGATTCCGGCTGCGACATGCGGGGTAATGAAGTCCAGCACTTCGGCCGCTAGCCGGCCGGCAACGCGCATGGACGCGATTTCATCGGGAGTTTTCAGTTCGACAGCCATACAGGATTTTGGGGCGTACGCCGCGACAGGCCGGGCGGGGACACCGAGTATTGCGTGGAGGGGCGATTCTAACAGGTTGTAAGCATTCGAAATTCGTGATTTGGCCGGGCGCGGTGAAGCAATTGCTGCCCCATCCGTGCGAATCCGGTTGCTTGAGGATGCTCGGCTTTGCGTGTTAAAATAATAAGTTAGCTC
>JAOUIN010000080.1 GCA_029883965.1 Betaproteobacteria bacterium | reverse complement strand
GCTGATCGGATTGAACGAGAGGTTGCCCCACACCTTGAGCCAGATTTCGTCGCGAACAGCGGTCAGGATCGGTGATTTGAATCCGGCGGCGACGAATGCATCCGACAGTGCCCTGATCCGCGGTGTTTCCGTGCCGTCGAGTTCGCCCAGCGGGAACCGGTTGCCCTCAATGAGCGTGATGACGCCGGGCGCCGTCATGGTGGCGGCGGGATAAACCACACAGCCGATGATGCGCTGTGGATCAATGGTCGCGGCGATCTTGCCATTCGGGTCTGCGGTGCGCACGACCTGACCTTCGTACTGGCCGCCGTGTCGCTGAAAATACCACCACGGAATGCCGTTCTGCATCGGGATCATGACCGTGGTGTCGTGGAACAGATGGGGCAGGTCATCCACGATGGCTTCCACCTGGTGCGCCTTGACCCCCAGTATCACCAGATCATGGGTGCCGGCGTCGCGTATGGCATCGGTCGCGGACAGGTTGCGAGCGACTTTTTGGCTACCGTCGGGCAGGCGGAGTTGCAGTCCGCGGGCCTTGATGGCCGCGAGATGGGCGCCGCGCGCAATGACCGTGACTTCGTGGCCGGCTTCAGCGAACTGAACGGCCAGGTAACCTCCTATGGAACCCGCACCCACGACGCATATTTTCATTCCTGGCTCCCGATCGGTTGATTTATCGCTATGCAACATTCTTCATGTTGCGAGCGTAACTAATGCCGCTTTGCAACATATAAGCAAAAATATTCAGCCTTGTCTATAGAAAAATAAACTAATCTGGAAATAGAAATCCTTTGTTAACAATGAGATAAGCTAATTCATATCCCGTATTATGAAATTAGGATTAGACTGCGAAATCCTGCTGCGCAGTATCAGACTTTCCTTAACTAGTTGATTAACCGTGACATTAGCACTCGAGTTGTGCATAGCATAACGGGCGCTTGCTGCCGCCGGACGGCTGTTGATGAGGTATCTTTGGCATCCCGCTGCCTATATCAGGAGAGAGCTTGACGAAAATTTTCGCCGCAATCGCTGTGCTGGCGACCATCGCCATGACAAATGCCGCTGCGGCCCAGGGCAAGACTCCGGAGCAGATCTTTCAGGAGGTGTCACGGAGCATCGTGACCATCCATGCGCTCGATCGCGAAGAGAGCGTCACGAACCTCGGAAGCGGGGTGGTGACGGCCGCAGAAACGGTGGTGACCAATTGTCATGTGTTGGAAGGCGGCGTGAGCTATGCCGTGTATTCCGGCAAGACGCGATTCGCCGGAACGTTGCGTCTGGCAGACGCCGAACGGGATTTGTGCGAGTTGAATGTCGGCAACCTGCAGGCGCCGCGCGCATCCCTTTATACCGGGCGGTTGCGCGTCGGGCAGCGCGTGTATGCAGTGGGCGCACCCGAAGGGCTGGAATTGACAATCAGCGAAGGGCTGGTCTCCAGCATTCGCGAGATGGACGGTGCGCACTATATCCAGACGTCGGCGCCGATTTCCTCCGGATCCAGCGGCGGCGGGTTGTTCGATGTCGAGGGCAGGCTGCTCGGGCTGACGACGTTCATTATTCCAGAGGGCCAGAATCTGAATTTTGCGCTGCCGGCGTCATGGATTAACGAACTGGCTGCACGCAGCGGCTCCAAACTCACGCTTGCGAATCGAGAGGCGGTTCATGACAAATGGCATAGCCGCAGCGCCGAGCTGCGTGCGAAAAAGGACTGGGTGGGACTGCTCGCGGTGACGCAGCAATGGGTGCGTGCAGCGCCACTAGCGGTTCCGGGGTGGCTGGCGCTGGGAGAAGCCTACGGGCTGGTCAATCGTCCGCGGCGTGCCATCGTTGCTTACAATCAGGCGCTGAAACTGGACGGCGACAGTTACGACGCGTGGTTCGGTGCCGGCACAACCTATCTTGCGCTGAATCAGTACGATCGAACGGTGGAGGCGGTGCAGGAGGCATTGCGCTTGCGCCCCAGCGATGTGCCGGCGCTGAAGTTGCTGGGCGCTGCCTATCATTACCAGAATCAGCGTGCGCGGGTGCGTGAAGTGTTGGGGAGAATTGAAAAACTCGATTCCAACGCTGCCCGCGAGTTTTCAAAAAAATATATAACCAATTGATTTTAAACAAAAAAAATAAAACCCTATTGCGAAGTTCATAATGTGCTTGACGTTGCGCGGGCCATTCCGTATAAAGGCGGCGCGTGTTTGGTTTCTAAGTACTTGAAAGTTAGCGTTACCGCGTTTGCAGTTGTGGTGTTCGAACTTTTGGGCTGTGAGATTTAAATACGATACCCGGCGCAAGCTGGAAATTATCAATACTCAAAAGGAATACAACATCATGGCAACCGGTACTGTTAAGTGGTTCAACGACTCCAAAGGTTTTGGCTTTATCACCCCTGATGGTGGTGGCGAAGACTTGTTTGCTCATTTCTCGGGCATCAACATGAACGGCTTCAAGACCCTCAAAGAAGGCCAGAAGGTGACGTTTGATATCACCGCCGGCAACAAGGGCAAGCAACAAGCGAGCAACATCCAGGCTGCCTAAGCCGGACGTAGCTTGAAGAAGAACCGGGCGCAAGCCCGGTTTTTTTTCGCCTGCGGCATGCGGTGAAACATCGGCCGGGCGTTTGGCCGCATCTCGACTCGCCGTGGAGCGGAGCGCGATAATCGGTGCCATCCATGGAAATCAAGCATCCTGTTCCGGCGGTCTGGGATATATTCTGCAAGGTAGTCGATAATTTCGGCGACGCCGGTGTCTGCTGGCGCCTTGCACAGATACTTCACCGTGAACACGGGCTGCAGGTGCGCTTATGGCTGGATGGTCTTGCCACGCTGCACGCCCTTGCGCCCGCGGTCGATCCGGCAGTTGCCGCCCAGCAGGTCGAAGGCATATCGATTTTGCGCTGGACCGCGGACAAGGATGCGACGGACGATGCCGCCGTCGTCATCGAGGCATTCGGCTGCGGGCTTCCGGATGCGTACGTTGCGCGCATGGCCGCGCGCCCGCGGCCGCCGCTGTGGATCGTGCTCGAATACCTCAGCGCCGAATCGTGGGTGGATAGCCATCATGGATTGGCGTCGCCGCATCCGCGACTGCCGCTGCAGCGCTATTTCTTCTTTCCAGGCTTCACGGCGGCCACTGGCGGACTGTTGCGTGAAGCTGATCTGATTGCGCGCCGTGAGGCCTTCGATGACGAGGCACGCAGTGCGTTCTGGCGAGATCTGAATTTCGACGTCCCGGCGCCATCGGCGCTGACGGTCTCATTGTTTGCCTATGCCGACGCGCCGGTCACCGCGTTGCTCACGGCGATCGCAAATGACGGCGAGCCCGCGATAGTGGCCGTGCCGGACGGTGTGCTGATGCCGGCGGTGCGCGCCTTTTTTAGAACCGCAAATGATGCTGCGAGAACATGGCGCCGCGGTGCACTGGAAGTGCGGGCATTGCCGTTCTTGCCGCAGGCAGGTTATAACGAACTGCTCTGGGCCTGTGATCTGAACTTCGTTCGTGGCGAGGATTCGCTCGTGCGGGCATTGTGGGCGGCACGGCCGCTAGTCTGGCAGCCGTACCGCCAGGATGACGGGGCGCATCAGCGCAAGATGGATGCTTTTCTTCAACGTTATTGTGCCGGCATGCCCGCTGTCGTTTCCGGTTCGTTCAGGGCGCTGTGGCAGGCCTGGAACAGCGATGCGGCCGCCTGGAATCCGGATCTGTGGCCTGCATTTCGCGCTGTCACGGGGGATTTAGGCATTCACGCCGGCCGCCGAGCACGGGAATTGGCCGATTCAGCGGAGTTGGCGGCGCAACTGGTGGAGTTCGTGCGCAGCAGGGTAGAATAGCGCCTTTTTTTAAGCTGCTAATTCAAGGATGTAGGGTTATGAAAATCGCACAGGAAATCCGAGCCGGCAATGTGATCATGGTCGGCAAGGACCCGATGGTGGTGTTGAAGGCCGAGTTCAGCAAGTCCGGCCGCAATGCGTCGGTCGTCAAAATGAAATTGAAGAATCTGCTGTCGAACGGCGGCACGGAAACGGTCTATCGCGCCGACGAGAAATTTGACGTCGTGCAGCTCGAGCGCAAGGAAGTAACCTATTCCTACTTTGCCGAGCCATCCTATGTGTTCATGGATGCCGAGTTCAACCAGTTTGAGGTGGACAAGGAGAACATGGGCGACGCGCTGAACTACCTTGAAGATGGCATGGAATGCGAAGTCACGCTGTATGAGGGCCGTCCGATCTCGGTGGAAATTCCGCAGAGCCTGGTTCGCGAAATCATCTATACCGAACCGGCAGTGCGCGGCGACACCTCGGGCAAAGTGCTGAAGCCGGCGAAACTAAGCACCGGTTTTGAAGTTCCGGTGCCGCTGTTTTGCGCAACCGGCGACAAGATCGAAATCGATACGCGCACCGGCGAATACCGCAGCCGTACCAAGGGCTGAGAACCTCCTGTACGCGGCGATCGCCTCGTCGCGCGCTTACCGTGTGCGAGACGGTTCTTTGGTGAATTGCGTCGATAGGCTGAATATGAAACGCCGCAGTGATCCTGCGGCGTTTTTTATTCCGGCACCAGCCATTCGCAGCGCGTGCCGCCCTGTTTCTCCGGCGACATTGCACGCCACAGCCAGTCGAGCAGTGGCGGCGCCTCCTGATCCAGTCCGAACGGCGGATTGACGACGATCATGCCACTGCCGCGGATGTGCTCGGTAAAATCCTCAGGATAGATAGTCAGTTCCAGTTGCAGCGTTTTCGGCAGCTTGCTGGCCTTCAGGCTGCGCGCAAAGGCAAGCATGGCCGCCGGCGCCATCAGCGGATACCACACGGCAATCATGCCGGTGGCAAAGCGTGTATGTGCTTCCTTGATGGCGCGCGTGATCCGGGCGAATTCGTCTGCCTGATCGAATGCCGCATCGATGAACGTCAATCCACGACGCTCCTTTGGCGGGAGGAATGCCTTGATCGCTGAAAAACCATCCTGGTTGTGGATGGCCGTATGGCGGACCCCGGAAAAGACGTCCGTCAAGGTCGCGCAATCGTCCTTGTTCAGTTCATACAGCACCAGGCGGTCATCGCTGCGCATCAGACGGCGCGCGATGCGGGGCGAGCCCGGATAGTGCAGCAGGTGGCCGTCAGTATTGTCGGCGCGGATCGCGTCGAGGTAGGGGGTCAGAGTGGATGGCGCATCGCTGCGACCCCAGATGCGGCCTATGCCATGGCGCCATTCGGCGGTTTTTTGTGACCACGGATGTTCGAGGTCATACAGGCCGAGCCCGGCGTGCGTGTCGATGACACAGAAGGGCGTGTCTTTTTTTGCCAGTGCCAGCAGAAGCCGCGTCAGTATGGCGTGCTTGAATACATCAGAGACGTTGCCTGCGTGAAACTGGTGACGGTAGGAAAGCATGGTTGGAATCCCGCCCGGTGGGCTTTATTAGCGTTGACATTGAGCAGGGCCGGGGCCAGTGCCTGCTACATAGGGTAACCGACAATTTCAGCCTGACCATCAAACTGCAGGGGGGTGAAGCCCTTGCGGAATGCGGGATGTGGTAACTCCTCACGTCGCGGCCGGGTCTTTACGCTTGATCATATAAGGGATGACCGCCACGTTGCCGGCCAGCACAAACATGATGATGACAGCGATTATGGTTGCTTCTTCCGCCGGAAGCACTGTTGTGGCGATCAGAAGGGAGATCGCAGGATGGCGCTGGAGGCTGCCCATTGTCAGATTATCGCGGGCGCCCTTGTCGGCCCCCCCGAACAGATGGCCCCCCAACAGTACAAAACCGGTGAAGGCCACCACACTGAGCAGCCGTCCATTAACCGTCATCGACCAGACCTTGGGTACAAGGAAGTAGAGGATTATTGCCATTGCGACGATCATAGCGATGAAACCAATTCGCTCCAGCCACAGCGCCACGGCCTTGCTCTTATCGCCCAGCATTCTGGCAAGCCCCAAGCCGATCGCGAGCGGCAACCCGATTTGTTTCAGTATAAAAAAGGCGATCTCGCCGACGGGATATCGGGGTTCAAACTCAAAAATGTTCCCGGCGATAAACAGCATGGCCGGCACCATGGCGATCGAGGCAATGGCGGAAAAAAACTGCAGTCCGAGCATGTAGTCACCGGCGATACCGGGGTTGGTTGCCGCCTTCACAGTGACCGGACACAAAGGCGCCACCGACATGGCCAACAGACTCGCACGGATCGCCGGTTCGAGCGGCAGGCTCCATGTCATGAGGAAAGTGCACGCTGGCACAAATACGAACATGGCCAGCATGGCGCGCACCCCGAGTGCCGGGTTCCGGAACAGCAGCAGCGCGTCGGCCGGCCGCGTGCGCAGGCCTAGTGCTGTGAGCAGCAAGATGATCGCTGCATTGATAAGCGGAATGCCAGGCCATTCGCCGAGAAGTTGATTAATTTCAAGAAGTTCGCGCATTGTGAGGTGAGTCCTTTGCCCGGTTCAGGCGGAATTATGCCTTGATGCGCTACTTCTGCCGGCACCAGGTTCTAAGAAATCCTATCGCGCGGAAGCGTAAAAGGCCGTCCCCTGCAGGACGGCCTTTTATTGTTTGGTGGAGGCGGCGGGAATTGAACCCGCGTCCGCAAGCCCTCCACAGTCAGGACTACATGCTTAGCCTGGTTATTTGGGATTCGCCGCGCATCCGCCAACCGGCAGGCTGATGTTTGGCTAGTCGCTTCGACGGATCCGCGGGGCTAAGCGACCAAACCCCGCAGAGGGGCTGATGTAAATGACACTGCACCCCTTTCGGGGCCTGACCCATCAGCAGATCAGTGCAGTGTCTAGCCGGTGTTAGGCGGCTAGAGAATAACGCTCGTCGTTGGCGTGTATAAAGTTTCCAGCGGATTTACAAGGTAACTGGACCTTGGCATGCCCTGTGCTGCTTTGTGACCCACGTCGAAACCAGGTCGCCCCCATGAGAAATAAGATTGCGCCGCGCAGCCCAAGTTCAAGAGCTGAGCGGTTCCAAAGATTATCGCATAGGCGGACTATTAACATAACCAATTGTTTTTAAATTAAATTTTCTATTTCAGCTGGTGTGGAGACAATGGCATCTGCGCCCCAGTTTTCGGGGTGGCTGCCGTTAAGATAACCAAAGCGGACTGCGACCGTGCGCATCGCGGCGGCGCGACCGGCTTCTATGTCTCGCTGGTCATCCCCCACGTAGAGGCAATTGCGCGGGGCCACGTTGAGGGCGCGCGCCGCGGCCAGCAGCGGTGCCGGATGAGGCTTCATGTGCGCGGTGGTGTCTCCACCAATGATGCAGGCGGCGCGGCGGTCGTAACCCAGCTGCTGCAGCAGCGGCCTGGCGAGGCGTTCTGCCTTGTTGGTCACGATGCCCCACACGATGGTGCGCTGTTCCAGACGGTCTACCAGTTCCGCCATCCCGGGAAACAGCGTCGTGTCGCAGCACAGGTTGTTCTCGTAGATGTCGAGGAATTCCGCACGCATCGCATCGTAATTCGTATCCCCGGGGGCTATGCCGAAGCCGACGCCGAGCAGCCCGCGAGCGCCCAGCGACGTGACCCGACGCGTGTCTGCCAGAG
Organism: Betaproteobacteria bacterium; assembly: GCA_029883965.1. Classification (GTDB taxonomy): domain Bacteria; phylum Pseudomonadota; class Gammaproteobacteria; order Burkholderiales; family SG8-41. Next base: position 1,689 of record JAOUIN010000080.1, on the reverse strand, counting down.
CAACGGGCGGCAGGCCGCGCGCTGAGCGCATGGCGTTAACGGCGCGGCCCAGATCGGGCGCAGTGTCGGCAAAAGTGCCGTCGAGGTCAAACAGGACGGCAGCGGTCACAATTGTGGCGCGCGGGCGCAAAGGATGTAGTTGACGTCGGTGTCGGACTCGAGCGCGTAGGTCTTGCTGAACGGGTTGTAGGTCATGCCGATGGTGGCGGTGACGTCAAGACCGGCATTGCGGCAGGCGGCGGCCAGTTCCGAAGGCTTGATGAAGCGCGCGTAGTCATGGGTACCGCGCGGCAGCAGGTTGAGCACGTATTCGGCGCCGATAATCGCGTAGAGATAGGATTTCGGGTTGCGGTTTAGCGTGGCGAAGAACGCATGTCCGCCGGGCTTCAGCAATTCTGCGCATGCCCGCACCGTGGCGGCGGGATCGGGCACATGCTCCAGCATTTCCATGCAGGTAACGACATCGAAACTTCGCGGGGATTCGCGCGCCAGCTCTTCGACCGGGATTTTGCGATAGCTCACATTCAACCCGGACTCGTGCAGGTGCAGGCGGGCCACCTGCAGCGGTTTGTCAGCGAGATCGATGCCGGTGACTTGTGCGCCGCAACGGGCCATGGCCTCAGCAAGGATGCCGCCGCCGCACCCCACGTCGAGCGCGAGCTTGCCCTGCAGTTCAGCGGTTTCGTTGATGTAAGCCAGTCGGAGCGGATTGATTTCATGCAGGGGCCTGAATTCGCTCTGGGGATCCCACCAGCGGTGAGCGAGCTCGCTGAATTTTTCCAGTTCTGCCGGATCGACGTTTGCAGTCATGATGGTCGTATTCTTTTTACCCATTGCCTTGCGCGGGCCTTGATGGCGGTTTCATCGATTGTAACCAGTGCGCGGTCGGCGAGGCGGCGTACGCCGCCCACCCAGACATCGGTGACCTGTTCCCGGCCTGCGGCATACACCAGATGTGAAACCGGGTCATAACACGGTGTCAGCGCCGTTGCGGACAGCGCGACCGCGGTCAGGTCGGCCAGCTTTCCCGGTACGATGGATCCCAGGCGTTCCTGCAGACCCAGTGCGCGTGCGCCGCCGAGTGTGGCACATTCGAGCGCCCGATGCGCGGGCATCGCCGTCGGGTCGCCGCTCGCGCCTTTGGCGAGCAGAGCTGCGAGCCGCATTTCTTCAAACATGTCGAGCCGGTTGTTGCTGGCGGCGCCATCCGTGCCGATGCCGATGTTGACACCGGCCTGCAGCAGGTCTGCTACTGGGGCGATTCCGCTTGCCAGCTTGAGATTGGAAGACGGGCAATGCGCGACAGAGCAGCCATGTCGAGCGAATAATGCGATCTCCTCCGGCGTCAGGTGCACGCTGTGGACGGCGATCAGGCCGGGTCCCAGCAACCCGAGTTTTTGCAGTCGCGCGATGGGACGCGAACCGTGCGCTTTGAGGCCATCGCTGATTTCCTGCGTCGCTTCGTGCAGATGCATGTGCACCGGAATGTCGAGTTCGCCGGCATATATGGCGATCTGGGCCAGCGTGTCGTCCGACACGCTGAACGGCGCATGTGGCGCGAGACAGAACGACAGCAGCGGCTCGTCGCGCATTGTGTCCCGCAGTGCCATGCCCTTGCTCAGATAGTCGCGTGCGTCGTTGGCATAGGCCGACCGGAATTCGATGGCGATGATACCCAGTGCTGCGCGC
>JAOUIN010000079.1 GCA_029883965.1 Betaproteobacteria bacterium | reverse complement strand
GCAGCAGCGTCCGGTCGGCCACGATGACGATGCGCGCTGGTAGCCGGCGACTGGCCAGCGCGACACACAGGTCCGGGCCTATGCCTGCGGGCTCACCCGCGGTCACGGCAATCAGCGGCGTTATCGGCAGCGCAGGCATGTGACTGTCTGATATAACCGATTGATTCTTATATCTTTTCTTCAAGGCGTTGTTCGACGTAAGCGCGATCGCGCAGTTGCCGCACCCATTCCTGATGGGCTTCGTCGGTTTTGCGGTCGCGTAGCGCCTGCTGTGCCTTGAGGCGCCGCCCCTCGCTGGACATGTCTTTGGTGCGCCGTTCCAGCACCTGGATCAGGTGCCAGCCGAACGGACTTCTCACCGGCGGGCTGATTTCATTCGGCTTGAGTGCGTTCATTGTCTGCTCGAATTCCGGGACCGTGTCGTTCGGTGACAGCCACCCGAGATCGCCGCCGCGCGATGCGCTGGCGTCTTCCGAATGAACGCGGGCCAGTTCGGCAAAATCTGCCTTGTTGTCCAGACGTTCCTTCAGGGTCGTCAGCCGGTTGCGTGCTTCCGTTTCCGAAATCAGCTCGTTCGTCTTGATCAGGATATGACGGGCATGGGTTTGCTGCACCATCAGCGGCGCCTGTCCGCCACGACGCTCGTTCAGCCTGAGGATGTGAAAGCCGTTCGGACTGCGCAGCAGTGCTGTCAGTTCGCCGGCTTTCAACGGGCGCAGCGCATCTAGAAACAGACCGGGCAGGCGGTCGCTCTCGCGCCATCCGATCAGACCGCCCTGAAGCGCTTCGGGAGCGTCTGAAAATGCTGCAGCGACCTGGCGGAAATCCGCGCCGCCTTTGATTTGCGCCAGCGCGTCTTCGGCGCGGGCGCGACGGACCTGGATCTGCTCCGGCGTTGCGCTTTCCGGCACGGAAACCAGAATATGCGAGACGTTGTATTCATCGCCTCGCCCCCCCTGTGTTTCCTGGTTTCTCAGGAAACCCTCGATTTCGGCGTCGGTGACCACAATTTTCTGCGCAACCTCGCGCTCGCGCAAACGTGACAGCGTGATTTCATTGCGAATGTCATCGCGGAATTTCGTAAACGGCACGCCGTCTTTCTCAAGCGCTTCGCGCATTTGTGGCAACGAAAGCCTGTTCTCGCTGGCGATTCTGTCAAGCGCCCGGTCGAGTTCGCTGTCGCTGATACGCAAACCGATCTCGCGTGCGTGCTGCAGCTGCACCCGGTCGTTGATCAGGCGCTCCAGCAGCTGCCGCTGTATGACTTCGCGCGATGGCGGCGGCGTGCCTTGCTGACGCAGCTGGCGCAGCGCCAAATCCACCCGTGCCGCCAGCTCTTTCTCGGTAATTACTTCCTCGTTGACCACGGCAATAATGCGATCGACGGTAACGATCGCGCGAGGTTTGGCGTTCTGGGCGTGCGCGACCGGATTGGCCAGTAGCAGGCCGTACATCACGATGCAGGGCAGGAGGCGGCAAAGCAGGTTTCGAAACGACATGCAGAATCCAGATTTTCCAAGGTCTCAGGGGTTGGAGCCGGCGGCCCCCGTCAAAGAGGGCTGTGGGCTGCCGGCAGGCTAGAACACTCCCGGTACATTGTATTCGACCGGCGCGTCGCCGCGGGGGTCGAGTTGTTTGTAACCGGAAATGTTCCGCCGCAGGGCTTCAAACGGGTTGGAGCCTATGCGTGATACGCCGTTGAGTTCGAGCTGGACGAAAACCGACGTGCTGGCAGCACTTGCGGTCGTGGCGAAGCGGTGGCCGACTACGCGCAGGGCCCAGCAGCTGTCGTTGTACTCGAAACCGGCCAGTGCTTCCAGCGTGCGGTTGTCGAGCAGCGAGAAATTCCACCTGCCGACGGCTGTCCAGCGTCCGTCTATGGGCCACTGAGTCGAGAAATCGACCTGCCGCAACGAATTAATGGTGTCGCGGTAGGCAAGGTTCAGCACTTTGCCCTGCTGCGGCTGATAACGCCCGGCGATATTGAATTTTTGCGTCTGTTTCTGATCGGTGTTGTATTGCCAGCCGGTATCGACGGCCCAGTTCTTCGCGATATTCCCGCCGAACGTCGCCAGCAGGTCCGAGGAGTTGCTGTCGCTGGCGCGCGGCGCCACGCCGGGCAAGGTGACGCGCTGCGACTGGAAGTAAAAGCGTTGTGCAAGCGCGACGCGCAGTCGTTCGATACCGGTACTGGCATCGATGAACCGGGAGTTTGCGCCAATCGTGAGCTGGTTGGCATCGTTGATTCGGTCCTGGCCGCTGAACTGGTTTTCGGAAAATATGGTCGCGAAATTAACGTCCTGCTGCCCGCTGTCAAAAATCGGCAACTGGTTTTGATCCTTGTACGGGATGTAGACGTAATACGCCTTGGGTTCCAGCGTCTGGATGAACGGCGCGTTATTCGCTTGAGCATCACGCTCAAATATCAGTCCTGCCTCAGTGCTGAAAATCGGCAATGAGCGGGTCGTATTCGGCAAGGCGGCGGTATTGTTGCTGCCCATAGCGTAACCGGTTAAATGAGCCCCGATTTTGGGGATCACGAATGCGTACGCGTTCTGCAACGGCACGGAAAAACTTGGATACGCTACGGCGCGGTTGCCGTTGACCAGCGATTTGTGGTCAAACGCAGTGAAACTTGCGGACAGATCGAAGTCCCCCCACCGGGAATCCAGGTTCTGTGCCGACAAGACGAGTTGCGGCTGACGGTTGTATGGCGAAACCAATGTCGTGTTCGGGTCGGTTTGCAGGGTCTGCCAGCGCTGGGCGTAGGCTGAAAAGGCGTATGTCCCGCCATTGCCCCATGTGCCGCCACGGGACAACGTGCCATCGTTGGACAGGTTCACCTGCGAGGTGAGCGCAACCAGAGAAGACAGATCGGTGAAGTATTTGTCGTCCGAAACACGATTGAGGTTGACAGTGCCGTTCCAGGCGTTCCCCAGCGCCTGCTGGTGCTTGGTGAAAAATCCCCAGCGGTCGCGATCGATCTGCTGGTCGTTCGCCAGGACTTCGATCCGGGTTTCGCCGCGACCGCGCGGAGCAAGGTAGCGAAACTCGCCGCCAAGCTGCAGGCCGCGTTTGGTCATATAGCGCGGATACAGTGTTGCATCCATGTCGGGCGCGATATTCCAGTAATAGGGCACAGTGAACTCGAATCCCGACGTATTGGAGTTCCGGTAACTCGGCGTCAGAAACCCGGACTTGCGTTCCTGATGCAGCGAAAATGAAAGGTATGGTGAGTAGAAAATGGTCTGGTCAAAAAAAACGATACTTGCATCATGCGCTACGCCGACGTCGCGATTGCGGTCGATGTCGAGCTGCTTCGCGCGCATGACCCACGCATTATTGCCGGGCGCGCAGGTCGTGTAGCTGGCGGTTTCGGCCCGATATTTCTGCGGACCGTCGAACAGCAGGCGTTCCGCCGTGCCGCGGCCATCGATTTGCGAGGCGCGCTCGCCGGCGGGGCCGCCTGGAGGCAGGCTCATCAACGTGTAACGCGGCTGGTCAATATGCCCGCGATCGGTGGCAAGTTCGTAGCGCAGCGCCTGACCTTCGATCACTTCCCGCTCCTGCGTGATGCGGACATTGCCCTTGGCAGTCAGCACCTCGGCCGCGGTATCGTGACGCATCCAGTCGGCATGAAACGCCTGTTCACCCTTGCGCAGCCGGGCGTTGCCAAAGGCCTCTATTTCCTTGTCCTGCGTGCCCTGTATGCGGTCGGCCTCGACGAACATCGGCAACTGGTCGGTATTCTGCGGCGGTTTCAGTCCCAGACCGGAGCGGGGTTCAGGCTTCAGCCCCTCATCGGCGGCAGCCAGCAGCGGCAGTGCGCACAGCACGGCAAGTGCTATGCGGGATTTTTGTGAAAATCGGGAAAGAGGCATCGGAGAGAAGCGGCAGGCGAGATGGTAAAATCTCACAATTCACTGCCTGAAGCAACGCTTGAATCCATCCTCTGTACCCGGGAGCGACCCGCGCCTAGAATCACTTTGCGCGTGGCTGGCGGAATGTTTGTCTGGGGAAGCTTTTACGCTTGCTCCGGCGTCTGCTGATGCGAGTTTTCGCCGCTATTTCCGCGTGACTGTCAGTCACGGCACGCGCATCGTCATGGATGCGCCGCCGGAGCGTGAAGATTGCCGCCCATTCATCCAGGTCGCGCAATTGATGCGCGATGCGGGACTGCATGTGCCTGAGATCCTGAATGCGGACACCGGACAGGGGTTCCTGCTGTTGACCGATCTCGGGGACACGACTTATTTGCGTGCCTTGACCGAGGACAATGCCGGCGACCTGTTCGGTGACGCCATTGCGGCACTGGTGGTCTGGCAGCGCGCCAGCCGGCCGGGTGTGCTGCCTTCCTATGACAGGGTATTGCTGCAACGTGAGATGGCGCTGTTTCCCGAGTGGTATGTCGGGCGCCATCTCGGCACCACCTTGTCGGAGAAGCAACGCGCGAACCTTGCGCAGATCAATGAGCTGCTGGTCGGCAGTGCGCTGGCGCAGCCGGCTGTTTTCGTCCACCGGGATTACATGCCGCGCAACCTGATGCTGTCGACGCCGAATCCCGGCATACTGGATTTTCAGGACGCGGTGTACGGACCGATTACCTATGATGTCGTATCGCTGTTCCGGGATGCGTTCGTCAGCTGGCCCGAAGAACGGGTGATCGACTGGACGGTGCGCTACTGGGAACAGGCCCGACGTGCACACCTGCCAGTGGACGCCGATTTCGGAGCGTTCTACCGCGCGTTTGAATGGATGGGTTTGCAACGCCATCTGAAAGTCCTGGGCATATTTGCGCGCATCCACCATCGTGACGGCAAACCCGGATATCTCGATGACGCGCCGCGCTTCATCCGCTACGTACGCGAAGTCAGCGCCCGTTATCGTGACCTTGCGCCGATGGTGCATCTGCTCGACGAGCTGGAGCAGCGGCAACCGCAAGCGGGATATACCTTCTGAGCGCAGAACCGTGAAAGCGATGATTCTTGCGGCGGGACGCGGTGAGCGCATGCGACCGCTGACCGACCATACGCCCAAAGCGCTGCTGCAGATTGGCGACCGTCCCCTGATCGCATTGATCATCCGCGCACTCGCGCACGCCGGCATCCGCGACGTCGTCATTAATCTCGCTCATCTGGGCGAGCGGATTGAGGCGACGCTGGGCGATGGTGTCGCGTTGGGTGTGCGAATCAGCTATTCGCGCGAAACCGTGGCCCTGGAAACCGCGGGCGGCATCGCATTTGCCCTGCCGTTGCTGGGGCAGGAGCCATTCATCGCAGTCAATGCCGATGTCTACAGCGACTACGATTTTTCCGCATTGGTTGCCGCGGCTTGCCGGCTGACGCCTGCCGGTCCGCTGGCGCATCTGGTGCTCGTGGAAAATCCACCGCAGCATCCGCGCGGCGACTTCGGACTGGCCGACGGGATGATCCTTGCCGATGCCGGTACGCGTCACACGTTCAGCGGCATCGGGGCCTATCATCCCGCGCTGTTTGCGGATATACCGCGCGGCAGCCGTGCCCGGCTGGCGGACATTCTCATCGCCGCGATGCGGCGACGGCAGGTCACCGGCGAACTCTACGCGGGTCGGTGGCACGACGTGGGCACGCCGGAGCGGCTTGCCGCGCTGGATAGCGAAGCGCGCGCGGGCGGATGCAGTGATGGGCAGTGATCTTGACGCGGCACAGGTCGACGCGGTACTGGCACCGGATCCGGCATGGGTGGCTGCGATACATGCGCAGTGGCGGGAAATGATCGACCTTGCGGTGTGGGGAGACATTGCGCTGGCACAGCTCGGCGCTGCGCCGCGGTTGCGCAAGCGGGTGCTCGAACTCGGCGAGCGCCTGAGAAGTCTTACTGCGTCCCGCACCTGGATCCCGCATCCGCGTGAGCGCCTGAAAAGCGCGCTGGCAGCGGCACTGGGTGTGCGTGAGGCGCTGGATGCGGTCGGCGGTCTGCTGGACGGATTGTCTGCGGGCGAAGACGCGGCGCGGTTGCGGGCCGCGCACGAAGCACTCCGCGCGCTGATTGCGCGGGAGTTGCCGGCGCGCGAGAACGCCTGGGCGCACTTGCTCGATGCCCAGATCGGTGACTGACCCACGGCTATAATTCCGCCATGACCGAGCACACGCAGATGGATGCCACGATTTACGCCTGCCGCCGCGCGCGCCTTGCCGCGAAGCTCGGTGATGGCGTGGCGATTGTGCCGACAGCGCCCGAGCGCATCCGCAACCGGGATGCGCATTATCCGTATCGTTACGACAGCTACTTTTATTATCTGACGGGTTTTCGTGAGCCCGAGGCCGTGCTGGTGCTGAGGGGCGGTGCGCAGCCGCAAAGCATACTGTTCTGCCGTGAAAAGAATCCGGAGCGCGAGATCTGGGACGGGTATCGCCATGGTCCGGAAGCCGCAAAAGACAGGTTCGGTTTTGACGAGACCTACAGCGAGGCCGAGCTTGATGAGCGCCTGCCGGATCTGCTGGCCGATCAGCCGGCTGTCCACGTGCATCTCGGAAGCGACGCGCTCTGGGATGCGCGCGTGCTGGGCTGGATCAACGCCGTGCGCAACCGCGCGCGCAGCGGCGTTGCGGCGCCGGGGGAAATTCGCGATGTGCACTGTTTGATTGATGACATGCGCCTGCTCAAGGACGAGCAAGAGCAGGCACTGATGCGCCGCGCCGGCGTGATTTCGGGAGCAGCCCATCGACTGGCGATGCAGGCAGCGGGCCCGGGCGTCGGCGAATACGAAATCGAGGCAGTGTTGCAGCATGAATTCCGCCGCAGCGGCGCACAGGCTCCGGCCTACACCCCGATCGTTGCCGCGGGCGCGCATGCATGCGTGCTGCACTATGTCGAAAACAACGGCGTGCTGGCCGATGGCGACCTGCTGCTGATCGATGCCGGCTGCGAACTCGACGGTTACGCGTCGGACATCACGCGCACTTTCCCGGTCAACGGGCGGTTCAGCGGTCCGCAGCGCGCGGTTTACGAACTGGTACTCGCTGCCCAGGCCGCGGCGATTGCCGCCGTGCGTCCCGGCGCGCACTGGAATGCGCCGCACGATGCGGCAGTGGCGGTGCTGGCACAGGGGTTCATCGATCTGAAACTGCTCGAAGGTTCACTCGCGGCGGTGCTGGAACAGGAGACGTACAAACAATTTTATATGCATCGCACGGGCCACTGGCTCGGCCTGGATGTGCATGACGCCGGCGATTACAAAGTCAACGGCGCCTGGCGGGAGTTGCAGCCGGGCATGGTGCTTACCGTAGAGCCCGGTTGTTACATCCGGCCCGGCCCCGGTGTGCCTGAGGCATTTACCAATATCGGTGTGCGCATCGAAGATGACGCGCTGGTGACAGCGCAAGGTTGCGAGATTCTCAGCGCCGGCGCACCAAAGAGCGTTGCCGACATCGAAGCGTTGATGCGTGCGCGCCATGTCTGACTCGGCGGACATCGCCATCATCGGCGGCGGCCCGGTGGGCAGCGCGCTGGCGCTGGCATTGCGGGCGTCCGGACGGAAAGTCGTATTGCTGGAAGCGCGGGCAAGTGCAGCCGGCGATGCCCGCCCGCTGGCCCTGTCCTACGGCAGCCGGCTGATTCTCGAGCGTCTGGGCGTGTGGTCCGAACTGGCGACGACGGCGACACCGATACGCCGTATCCACGTGTCGCAGCGCGGCGGTTTCGGGCGCGTGGAACTTGATGCCGCGGAAGCCGGGTTTTCCGAATTGGGTTATGTCATCGATTACAGCCGTTTGGCGCTGGCGCTGGCTGAGGCTGCGGCGGCGACTCCTGTCCAGTGTCTGACGGGTGCCGGCGTGATCGCGTGGCATGGCGGCAGTACCGCGAACATCGAATATGCGTATCGCGGACAGACCTATCGGCTTGAAGCGCAACTGGCGGTAATTGCGGACGGTGGTGCCGCCACCGCCGCGAGGACGGTTGATTATGACCAATGCGCAGTGACCGCACGTGTAGTAAGTGAGCGCCCGCATAATAATATTGCCTATGAGCGGTTTACGCGACATGGTCCGCTGGCCTTATTGCCCGATGCCAACGGCTGGGCACTGGTCTGGACCACGACGCCGGATCGCGCCCGCAGCCTGTGTGAACGCGAGCCGGCGTCGTTTCTCGCGGATCTGCAGCTTGAATTCGGGTCGCGTGTCGGCGCGTTCACTGCGGTTGACGGGCGCGCCAGCTACCCGTTGCGCTTGCGCCGCACATTGGATGAATCGGCCGGTCACACGGTCCTGATCGGCAATGCCGCGCAGACGCTGCACCCGGTGGCCGGGCAGGGATTTAATCTGGGCCTGCGCGATGCCTGGGAGCTGGCCGAGCAGGCGGCGACCAGCGGACGCGGCGTGTCCCTGGGTTCGCGTGAGTGGCTGCAGCAGTACTTTGCACGCCGCAACATAGATCGCCGTGGCGGCATTGGCATGACGCATGCACTGGTACAGCTGTTTTCCAATGATCTGCTGCCATTGCGGCTGGCGCGAGGTACGGGACTTGCTTTGCTGGGCTGCATTCCGCCATTGAAAAATTTTCTGATAAGACGCATGACATTCGGCGCACGTGGTTGACGGTAACGCTGAATGCGCTTGCTTTGCCGACGCCATCGTGAGTTGGCAGGCAATCTGCAAGTGCTATTCGAGCATTGCGTAGTAAATGCACTGATCTTGAATAGTTTTATCTGATTCCACGCCGCGTTTGCGATTCGATGTCGCATGCAAGCGTTGCACGAACGCGACGTGTGATCAAAAAACAGGCACATTTACCTTTCCACTCCGCGAGAGTGTGATTACAATTACGCCCTTTCCCTGAACACTCATACAAGAACAAGTCCGGTGCGTATCGGCCCCTATCAACTCAAGAACAATCTGATTGTCGCCCCCATGGCCGGCGTGACCGATCGTCCGTTTCGCCAGTTGTGCAAGACGATGGGCGCCGGCATGGCGGTGTCGGAGATGGTCGCGAGCAATTCCCTGCTCTGGGGCTCGGAGAAAACGCTGCGTCGCGCCAATCACGAGGGCGAAGTCGATCCGATTTCCGTGCAGATTGCCGGGGCGGATCCGCAGATGCTGGCAGATGCAGCGCGCTACAACGTCGACAAAGGCGCGCAGATCATCGATATCAATATGGGTTGTCCGGCGAAGAAAGTCTGCAACGTGATGGCCGGATCCGCATTGCTGAAAGACGAGCCGCTGGTCGTCCGTATTCTCGAAGCTGTTGTCGGGGCGGTCGATGTGCCG
>JAOUIN010000385.1 GCA_029883965.1 Betaproteobacteria bacterium | reverse complement strand
GTCGACCTTGGTGCGGAAGTAGCGATAGAACACCATGCTCGGCACTGCGACGACCAGCCCGAAAGCCGTGTTGTAGAGCGCAATTGAGATGCCGTGTGCCATCCTCAGCGGATCGCTGCCGCCCGTGGGCGATTGCGAGCCGAAGATCTCGATCATGCCGATGATGGTACCGAACAAGCCCAGCAGCGGCGCGATTGCCGCGATCGTGCCCAGGGTGGTCAGGAAGCGCTCGAGTTCAATGGCCGTGAGGTAACCTGCTTCTTCAATGGCTTCCTTCATTACCGCCGGATCGTGCTTTTCGTAACGCAGGCCCGCGGCGAGGATCTGGCCCAGCGGCGCTGTGGCAGCGAGCTGCGTCAGCAACTGCGGTGTGACGCCGTTCTGACGGTAGGCCTGCACGGCATGTACCAGCATGTTCCTGGGCAACACCACGTTGTGACGCAATGACCACAGTCGTTCGGCGATGATGGCCAAGGCAATGACGGAGCAAAGTATCAGGGTCCAGATGGGCCAGCCGGCTGCTTCGATGATTGAGATCACTCGGGATTTTTCCGGGAAAGAGTTGCTGAAAAAAATCTGGCGATGCAAAAAATTCGCGTAACTGTAGCTGCCACGCGCCGAATCAGCAAGCTTTGCAGCTCGATCGGTCACGCAAAGCTGTTGAGCTGCAACGCTTTTTTCGCTTATCCACAATTCCTGTGGATAAGCCTGTGCACATCATGTAAACGAAACCTCTAAGTTGCGCTCCTGCCTGAAGTTTTTTCAGATTGCACATTTGTTAAACTGGTTGAAAAGTATAATAAAATCAATTACTTGAATATTGCTTCGCTGTGTGTCCCGGGTACGGCCCCGATGCCCGTGCTGGCACGGTGTCGCGCTGTGGATGAGGTGAGCGGCAAAAAACCGTTATGCGTCCGCCGCTTAACCGACTTTAGTCCGGGCGCGGCGATGCTGCCGGCTATACTCGGGCGATGGCATTGTTGACTATAGATAACGCCGAACTCGCCTTCGGCATGCATCCGCTGCTGGATGGCGCCAACCTGACCGTACATGAAGGCGAGCGCATCGGCCTGATCGGTCGCAACGGCAGCGGTAAATCTTCGCTGTTGAACATCATTGCCGGTCGCGGCGTGCTCGACGATGGCGAGGTGCGCCTGCAGGACGGCGCCCGCGTCGTCATGGTCGAGCAGGAGCCAGTGCTGCCCGATGGTGATTCCCTGCACGCCAGTCTGACGGCTCGCGGACATCTGGAGGATATCGCCGACGAACGCGATCGCTGGCGCACCGACGCGCGCCTGTTCGAATACCTGCATCGCTTCGGTCTGGATGAGGGGCGTTCACCGCAAACGGCTTCCGGCGGCGAACGCAAACGCGCTGCGCTGGCGCTGGCGCTGGCCATGCAGCCGGAACTGCTGCTGCTGGATGAGCCGACCAATCATCTCGACATCTCCGGCATTACGCTGCTCGAGGACCTGTTGGCCAAAGGGGCGGTGAGAACGATGGTCATCATCACCCACGACCGTGCTTTTCTCGACCGTGTCGTCACGCGCATCGTCGAACTCGACCGCGGCCTGCTGCGCTCGTATCCGGGCAATTTTGCCGCATACGAGGCGCGCAAGGCCGATCAGCTGGCCGAGGAGGAGAAGGCCAACCGCCGCTTCGACAAGTTCTGGGCGCAGGAGGAAGTATGGATACGTCAGGGTATCAAGGCGAGGCGTACCCGCAATGAGGGCCGGGTGCGGCGGCTGGAAGCCTTGCGTGTGGAACGCGCCGCGCGTCGTGATCGCATCGGCAACGTAAGCCTGGCGCTGGACGCGGGCGAGCGTTCGGGAAAACTGGTCGCCGAACTCACCGATGTGTGCAAGCGTTTTGACGACAAGACGGTCATTGACAATCTGTCCGTGCGCATCATTCGCGGGGATCGCATCGGGCTGATCGGCGCCAACGGCGCCGGCAAGTCCACGCTGATCAAGATCATTCTGGGCGAACTGGAGCCCGATTCGGGCGAGGTGCGTCTCGGCACCAAACTGGAAATCGCCTATTTCGACCAATTGCGCGAACAGCTCGATCCCGAACGCACGCTGGCCGAGACCATCAGTCCCGGTTCGGACTGGGTAGAAACCGCCGACGGCCGCAAGCATGTGATGAGTTACCTTGGCGATTTTCTGTTTCCGCCGCAACGTGCACAGGCCAAGGTCAGCATGCTCTCCGGCGGCGAGCGCAACCGGCTGCTGCTGGCGCGGCTCTTTGCCCGGCCGGCCAATGTGCTGGTGCTCGACGAGCCGACCAATGACCTCGATATTGAATCGCTGGAACTGCTGGAAGACACGCTGCAGGGTTACAACGGCACATTGCTCCTGGTCAGCCACGACCGCGCGTTTCTG
>JAOUIN010000078.1 GCA_029883965.1 Betaproteobacteria bacterium | reverse complement strand
CGACGAGATGCCGATGATGGCGGTGGCGAGCTTGACCTTGAGCACGCCGGCATTCACGTGCGATAGCCATTCCGGCTGGTCGGGATGTTTTTGCAATTCGAGGCGGGACACAAAGGTTTCCCAGCCACCGACGATGACCATCACCAGCAGGTTGGAAATCATCACCACGTCGATCAGGCCGAGCACGATCAGCATGATTTCGGTTTCGGTGATGTCCTTGACCGTGATCATGCCGATCAGATGGACCAGCTCGGTCCAGAACTGCCACACGTAAACGCCCTGCGCGACGATCAGGCCGATGTACAAAGGCGCCTGTAGCCAGCGGCTCATGAAGATCCAGCGGGGCAGGGGACCCAGGGCGCTGGTGATAGGTTTGACGTCTGGCATGGTGGCGGATGTCCCGAAAAAAGGGGCTATTCTCTACGCTGTGCGCGACTATGCAAGCCCTGTTTAATAAAACATAATTAAATCAATAGTTTACGATGTACTCGGATCGTGCCTGTCCGCTACTGCCGGGTCATGATCACGATTTTGCCGACGACCTTGCGATCGCGCACCATACGCAGTGCGTCCTGATATTGCGCCAGCGGGTAAGCCGCCATCACGTGCGGTTTTATTTTTCCGGCGACATACCAGTCGAACAATTCGCGCTGCACACGCTGCACGTTTTCCGGCTGACGGTCGCGGTAGGCACTGTACTGCAGTCCGATCAATGAAATGTTTTTCACCAGCAGCAGGCCGGCTTTGACTTCGGGTATCCGTCCTTCGGCGAACCCGACGACGATCAACCGCCCCGACCATGCGATTACCCGCAGACTCGCATCGAAGACGTCGCCGCCCACCGGATCGACAATGATGTCGATGCCGCGTTTTCCCACGGCGGCCAGTACCTGCTTGCGGAACGATTCCCGCAGATCAGGCACGTCGGTGCGCACCACGTGGTCGGCACCGTTCTTTTTCGCGAGCGCGGCTTTGTCGTCGCTGCTGACGCTGGCCACTACCGTCGCTCCGAGCGCCTTCGCCACCTGGATGGTGGCGATGCCGACGCCCCCTGCGGCGCCGTTGATCAGCACCGTTTCGCCCGGTTGAAACCGCCCGCGTTCGACCAGCGCGAAATGCGCGGTCGGATACGCAATCCCCATCGCCGCGGCATCGGCAAAACTCATCTCTTCGGGCATCGGATAGCAATTCTGCTGCGGCACGACGCAGCGTTGCGCATACGCGCCGTATTCGTGCTGCGCGGCGACGCGGTCGCCGACCTTGCAGGTGGTCACGCCGGTGCCGACGGCAGCGACGACGCCGGCCATGTCCTTGCCGGGGCTGAACGGTCGCGGCGGCAACACCTGATACGTGCCGCCGATGACCAGCAGATCGGGAAAATTCACGCTGGCGGCGTGTACGTCCACCAGCACTTCGCCGGGTCCCGGCGCCGGGTCCGGCACTTCTTCCAGCAGCAAATTTTCCAGCGGCCCGTGTTCCCTGACAATCAATGCTTTCAACGGCAACTCCTGAATAAAAATGTTGATGTGACGAGGCCGATTGTAGCTTGCGGCGGTTCGGGATGTGCCTGAAAATGCCGCGGCGGTCCCACAACACACGAGGAACATGCGATGGCGCGACTCAGTTACGTGACACCCGATGCAATCGAAGATGCACAGATCAGGAACTGGCTGGACGATGCGATTGCCGCCGGGCGCCCGGGTCCCGAGAACCAGGCGATCCGCGCACATCAGCCGGATGTGATGCGTTCGTTCACGCTGACACGTGAAATGCTGTTCGATGACAATGCGGGTGTGGTCGATCACGACCTCAAGGAATTGTTGCGCGCCTACGTTGCTTTCACCGTCGAATGCGGTTACTGAAGCAATCAGGGAACTGCGCGGTCTGCGCAGGATGCCGACAGCCGGATGTCCGAGCTGATGCAATACGAAAAATCAACGAAGTTCACGTCGCGCGAGAAAGTCGCGCTGCGTTATGCCGATGCGATCATGTATGACCCGAATCAGGCCGATGATGCACTGTGGGCGTCGCTGCGCGCGGAATTCACCGAGCCGCAGCTGGTGGAACTGGGTTACTGGGTCGGCTTCACCTTCGGCGGGCAGCGCTGGCTAAAAACGCTGGCGGCGAAGCAGGGCGAGCTTGCGGCGGCAATGGCAGCGCGCAAGCCTTGAGCGGCAGCCACGGCAGACAAAAAAACAGGGCGGCCGCAGCCGCCCTGCAGGATCGTGATCTGCGGCCGCTTAGTTCGCGGTCAGTCCCGCTTCCTTGACCACGGGACCCATGGCCTTGATTTCTGCAGCAACGAATTTGCGGAACTCTTCCGGAGTGCTGGTCGTTATTTCCGTCATCTGCCGCTCAAAGCCGGTTTTGAAATCGGCGTTTTGAGTGGTCTTGATCAGCAGTTCCCGCACTTTGACCAGGACTGCTTTCGGCGTGCCGCGCGGCGCCAGCAGGCCGTTCCAGCCGCTGTATTCGTAACCCTTGACGGTGTCGGCGATCGACGGCAGGTCGCCCAGCAACGGCGATTTTTTGGTCAGGCTGTGGCCGATTGCGCGCAATTTTCCGGACTTGATCATTCCCGCAACGGCAGGGGCCGGGGTGATAGTCCACTGTGATTCACCGGCCACTGTTGCCGCAACCGATGCGCCGCCACCCTTGTACGGCACGTGCAGTGACTGTGTTTTGCTGAGCTTCATGAACAGCACGCCGGCCAGGTGGCTCTGCGATCCGACACCGGCTGACGCCATGTTGACCTTGCCGGCCTTGCCGCTGTTGTAGTCGAGCAGATCCTTGACGGTTTTCACCGGCAGCGACGGATTCACCACCAGGATGTTGGGTGTGGTGCCGAACAACGAAATGAATTCATAGTCCTTGAGCGGATCGAAGGGCAGTTTTTTATGGATGTGCGGTCCGATGACCATGGCCGCCGTCGATGCCGACACCAGCGTATAGCCGTCGGGCGCGGCGTCCTTGCCGATTTCCATACCGATCAGGCCGCCGGCGCCGGCGCGGTTATCGACGACTACCTGTTGACCGGCGCTTGCGGTCAAACCGTTTGCGAATATACGGCCCAGTGTGTCGACCGAGCTGCCGGCGGCGTTGGGTACGACCAGCCGGATCGGGCGGCTCGGGTATTCCTGCGCGGAAAACGCGGCCGGGATGGTGCAAAGACTCAGGGTTGCGCCAATGGCCAGAATCAGGTTGCGGATGGAACTCATGTTTGTCTCCAGTAGACGGTTTGATTTCTGATTGCATCAAATCGATGCGGATTCTGTAGTGTTTGCTGCGACAAGGCAACTGGTGCTTGTGCCCTTGCACGACCAAATTGGCCGCTGCCAACAGGGTCATCTTTCCCTGAATCATCCCGTTGCCGGGAACCTTGACTCAAATCCAGGGTCCTCTCACACTGAACCTATGCGCCGCATTGCCAAATTCCTCGCTGTATTGACTGTTGGTGTGCTGGCCGGATGCGCCACCGCACCGGTCAACTACACCGCCGCTGACGCTCCCTATGCTGCGCCGCTGGTGCGTTTTACCGCGCCCCGGCCGGTCATCGGGCTGGTGCTGGGTGCCGGCGGCTCGCGCGGGTTTGCCCATGTGGGCGTGCTCAAGGCGCTCGAGGCCGCGGGCATAGAGGCCGATGTCATCGTTGGCGTCAGTTCGGGCGCGGTGGTTTCCGCGCTGCACGCGGGCGGCATGCGTGCTGCGGCGCTGGAATCCGCAGCGCTCGGGATCGAAGACAATGATCTGCTCGACTTTACCCTCTTCGGTCCCGGCATCATCGAGGGCGGGCGGCTGCAGGATTACATCAACGACATGCTGAACAACCGGCCGATCGAAGCGCTGACGAAACCGTTTGCGGTGGTCGCCGCCGAGCGCGTGTCCAGCCACATGACGGTCTTCACGCGGGGAAATACCGGGCTTGCGGTGCGTGCATCGGCGAGCGTGCCGAAGCTGTTCTGGCCGGTGGTGATTCGCGGTGTCGAGTACGTCGATGGCGGTGTCGCCAGCCGGGTGCCGGCGTCAGTGGCGCGTGACATGGGTGCGGATATTGTGATCGCGGTGGATGTCTCCTGGCGCGGCTCCATCGACGCGCAGCAGGCCGATGTAGTCATACGCCCTAAGACGGTGCGTTCGCGTATCACCGATTTTTCGCACAAGCTGGCCAATCTCTCTGCGGGTGAAGAAGCGGCGCTCGCCGCCGTTCCGCAAATCCGGGATTTGCTCGTCCGGGTAGCCGCCGAAAAAGCGCGGCCGTTGCAAGTCGGCGTGGCCGCACGCCGCTAGCGCAATGTGAACTGCCCTGCCGGCGCCGCCGGCCGTCTTGTTATGATTCCCGGGTCTGCAACAGGAGAATCATGATGTCGGATCAAAGGGCATTTGCCGGAATCAAGGTGCTGGATCTCACGCGTGTACTGGCAGGGCCGTTCTGTGCCTACCAAATGGCGCTGCTGGGCGCGGAAGTGATCAAGATCGAGCCGCCGGGCAAGGGCGAGACCGTGCGCTGGCGCACCGAGGCCGATCCGACATTCGGCCAGCAGGGCATGTCACTGGGCTTCATGACCCAGTCGTCGAACAAGCGTTTCCTGTCGCTGGACCTGAACCAGCCCGAGGGGCGTGACATTTTCCTGAAGCTGGCTGCCGAATGCGATGTCGTGGTGCAGAATCTGCGCAGCGGTTCCGCCAAAAAGCGCGGTATTGATTACGACGCGGTGAAGGCAGTGAATCCCGAAGTGGTGTTCATGTCGATCACGGCCTACGGCAGCACCGGGCCGAAGCAGAGTCATCCGGCCTACGACAGCGTGATTCAGGCCTGGTCGGGGTTCATGAGCGTGACCGGCACCAAGGACACCGGTCCGCTGAAGGCCGGCCCGCCGATCATCGATTATTCCACCGGATTGGCCGCGGCCTACGCGGTATCAGCGGCGCTGTTTCAGAAACAGCGCACCGGCAAGGGTCAGTACATCGACATGTCGATGCTCGACACCAACCTTATCCTGATGGCGTCGACGGTGACTGCGTACCTCAATACCGGTGCCGCGCCCAGGCAGGCCGGCAACGATGCCGCCAGCCGCGCACCGGCATCGACCACGTTCAACACCGCCGACGGCCTGATTGCATTTGCGCTCAACGAAGAACACCAGTATCAGGGCATGGTCAGGGTGCTCGGACTCCAGGCACTGAACGATGACGCACGATTTGCCACGCCTGCTGCACGGCGCGACAACATTCCGGCGCTGCGCGCGCTGATGCAGGAAAAACTGATGGCGAAGTCCGCCGCCGAATGGGAGCCGCTGTTCAACGCCGAGGGTGCGCCGGCCGGACGCGTGCGCACGGTCCCGGAATGCCTCGCGGAGGCGCAGACCATGTCGCGCAGCCTGTTTCACTCGTTCCCGCCGTCGGCCACCGGATTCAGCAAGGACCTGAAGGTGCCGCTGTCGCCGTTCAGCTTCGCCCACAACGGCCCGCGCGCTGATACGCCGCCGCGCCCGGTGGGTGCCGACAGCGATGTGATCCTCGGCGAGCTCGGTTATGACGCCAAAGCCATTGCCGCGCTGCGCGCGCAGCACGTGATCTAGTTCAAGGTGATCATATGGATCCGTTGATTCTATTGTTTGCGCTGGGGGTTGCTGCGCGTCTGGCGCGCTCCGACCTGCGGTTTCCAGAGCCGGTTTATGATGCGCTGTCGATTTATCTGCTGCTCGCGATCGGACTGAAGGGCGGTGTAGAGCTGTCGCATCAGCCGCTGGCTGACATGATATTTCCGGCGGCTGTCACGGTCGCTCTGGGATTTGCCATCCCCTTCGTGGTGTTTCCGGCGCTGCAACATCTGGTACGACTCACCCGTGCCGATGCGGCCAGCGTTGCTGCGCATTACGGGTCGGTATCGGTGGTGACGTTTGCGATTGCCAGCGCCTACCTCGAACGGCGCGGCATCGGTGTCGAGAGTTTCATGCCGGTGCTGCTGGCACTGATGGAGGCACCGGGTATCATCGCCGGCGTGCTGCTGGCGCGGGCTGGCGGGCTTGGCGGCGCACCGGTGCTGCGCGAAGTCATGGTCAATAAAGGTGTGGTACTCCTGGCCGGTGGCATCGCAGTCGGATTCGTGGTTGGTAGCGAGGGTTACGCGTCGCTGAAGCCGTTGTTCAGCGACCTGTTCCGCGGTGTGCTGGCGCTCTACCTGCTCGAGCTGGGATTGGTCGTCGGTGGCCGCTTCGCGGATCTGCGTCGTGCCGGCTGGAGGCTGGTGGTTTTTGGCGTTGTTTCCCCGGCAATTTTTGGTGTGACCGGAATGCTTTGCGGCACATGGTTGCTCGGATTCTCTCCAGGCGGTGCCGTGCTGTTCGGCGTCCTGCTCGCCAGTGCGTCTTATATTGCTGCGCCCGCGGCAATGCGCATGGCGGTGCCCGAGGCGAATCCGGCGCTGGGCATTTCCGCCTCGCTCGCGGTGACGTTTCCGTTCAACGTTTTCATTAATATTCCGCTGCTGACGCTACTGGGGAGCACCTTATGACCATGCAGACTCACCACCGCTGCCAGTTGACCATCATTGCCGAGTTCGTGCTCGAGGCACGCCTGGTGGCGCTGGTGAAACAACTGGGCGCCCAAGGCTATACGGTGCACGAAGTGCGCGGCGGCAGTTTTTCGACCGACGGCGAGCGCCATCGGGAAGGTGCGGGCGATACCGACCGCACCATTGAAATGAAGGTCATCTGTGAGCGGGCGACGGCTGAAACGATTGCACAAAAAGTGCTGGACGAATTTGCGCAGCATTTTTCGGTGCGCGTCACGCTGGCCGAAGTCGAGGTCTTCCGCCCGGCGAAATACTGATCCGCTGCGTTATTCGCTAGGAGCGTGTATTGCCCGTGCACGCGGCACGCGCGCGGGATCCCAGTGTGCGATGGCGTATTTCCAGAATGAGGCGGTGTCGTCCGCGGCGCAGTCCTCGGCAACGTCCTGCCCCAGAAACGCGAGTGCCGCATTTAGAACGATTGCCGGTGATGTGCCGTCCACCGGCGGCGCCAGCGTCTGCTTGGAGAGTTTCTCCCCGATGACATTCACAGCCACCGGCAGGTGCGCATAGCGCGGTGTCTTCAAAGCGAGCAGTTGCTGCAGATAAATCTGCCTCGGTGTCGAGTCAAGCAAATCGGCGCCGCGCACGATATCGGTGATGCCCTGCGCGGCGTCATCGACGACCACCGCGAGCTGATAGGCGTAAGGGCCGTCAGCACGTTTCAGCACAAAATCACCGATCTGGCGTTCAAGGTTGTGGGCGACCTTGCCCTGAATGGTGTCGGTGAATTCGATTTTTATGCCGCGTGTCAGTACGCGTTCGGCGCGCGCGGCGCGGCCGGCAAGCAGGCCCTTGCGGCAGGTGCCGGGATACACCGGGCCGTCGATGCCGGTCACCGCTGAATCCGCGATTTCGCGGCGGCTGCACGCGCAGGGATAAACAAGGTCCTTTGTTTTCTTCAGTTGATCGAGTGCCGCGCGATAAGCCTCGTCGCGGGTGCTTTGATAGACGATCTCGCCATCCCAGGCCATACCCAGCGCCTCAAGCGTGCGCAGGATCGTATCGGCCGCGCCGACAACGGTGCGCGGCCGGTCCAGGTCTTCCATGCGCACCAGCCAGGTACCTTTGTTTGCGCGCGCGTCGAGATAACTGCCGACCGCCGCGACCAGCGACCCGAAGTGCAGGGGTCCGGTGGGTGATGGAGCGAAGCGGCCGCGGTACGGCTGCCGCGAAGGCGATTGCGGCGGTGACATATTAAAATGCTAACTCATAATGACCGGGCACCTGCATGTCTTTTACATTGCCGATTGCCGGAAGGTTTGCGCGACGTCTGGTGCTGCACACCTGGACGCTGGAATCGACCCCGCTTTTCGATGCTCTGTACATCGCCCGCGATGCCTGCTGGAATGCCGTTGAAATCCCCCGCAGCGACAAGTGTTACCGGGCCGGTCAGGCTGCCGTAGTGTACGTGCGTCATATTGCGCATGGTGACCTGGCGAAATACATCCGTTTTCAGGCTATTTCCGCTTGTGTTGCCGGGTGAGCCGGACTGATGACGATTGCCACTTCATTTCCCAGGATGGTCCTGTAACCGTCGGGTTTTGCAGCCGGCCCTGACGATTTGATCGAACAACAGTGCTCCCCGGCGAAGTGTTCGTCACGAGCGGGGATGCGAGCGCCATAAACTATGCAACGAGCATTTTGAGAGGCATGTGTTTTCTACTACTGTTGCGCGGCGATCATCGCCTCGTGTTTTTTAACTGCTGCGCGATTGATTTCGGCATAGGTCGCCGTCGCTTTGCGGTGCACTTCAACCGCTGCCGGGTCCATGTCGCCTATGGGATCCGGTTCCAGGTCAAAATGGCCGTATTGATCGGTACCGCGCACCAGCATGGCGCTGTCCCGGGGCAACCCGTCCAGTGGTTTTACCCGCGTCGGTATGTAACGTACGGCAAAACCGACGCGCCGTTCGTTGGACCTGTTGTCTTCGGAGCCGTGAAACATGAGGCCGTGATGCAATGACATTTCGCCGGCCTTCAGTTCCATGTAAACGGCCTTTGATTCATCGACATCGACCGAGACTTCCTGGCCGCGCAGCAGCATGTTGCTCGCCGCGGATTCACGATGCGGCACGATCGAGCGGTGTGTGCCGGGGATCACCTTCATCACGCCGTTTTCCCGGGTTGCCGGCGACAGCGCGATCCAGGCGGTCAGGATGTTTTCGAATACGTCGATTCCCCAGTAGGTGACGTCCTGGTGCCAGGACACAAAGCCGCCGTCACCCGGCGCCTTGATGAAAAAACGGCTGGACCAGCACAGGATGTCGGGGCCGATGATGGATTCGACCGTGTCGAGTATGGCGGGATGCCGTACGACCTCGTTCATCCAGGGCAGATATAAATGTGCCTTGAGTCCCTTGCTGGGAAATGCGCCGTACTGAGATTCATGCGTTTCTATTTTTGTCAGGACCTTGCGCGCAAGGTCCGGCCCCAATGCCGGCAATGGCGAGAGAAAGCCGTTGTTGTGATAGGCCGCCAGTTGTGCGGGTGTTAGCGCGTGTGGTCCCTGGCGGCTGTCAGTGCAGGTGTCGGTCTTGGTCCGGGCAAGTGTGGTCATGGCATGCAATCCTCGTTTTGGATCTGTCTGCTGACATGTAGTAGTTTTGAATATCTTACTCCACGGGCCGATACTTGTGCCGGCGAATTTGATACCGACCGGGTTTTAAGTGAAAACAGTGTTTGGGATGAACCAGCAGGGTCTTGAATTTGATATTTCGGGTATCG
>JAOUIN010000384.1 GCA_029883965.1 Betaproteobacteria bacterium | reverse complement strand
ATGCCGGGCAATTACGAACAGGAAGTCGGATAAGCGGTTCAGGTACTGCAGCGGCAGCGGCAGCAGTGATTCTTCGTGTGCAAGGGCAACCAGCGTGCGCTCTGCGCG
The DNA here is from genome assembly GCA_029883965.1 of Betaproteobacteria bacterium. Lineage (GTDB taxonomy): Bacteria > Pseudomonadota > Gammaproteobacteria > Burkholderiales > SG8-41. Next base: position 2,277 of record JAOUIN010000384.1, on the reverse strand, counting down.
CCGGCACACTGTGCGTGCCGCGTGTGCCAGTGCGGCGGGCCGCGTGCCGCCGGGCAGCACGAACTCCTTCAGCGGCGGCAGTTCCGCGTTAAATGTGGCAATCAACCGGTCGATGCGACTGAGGTGCGCCTCGCTGATCAACGTGTGTCCGGGAAGACTCAGCTCGCCCCCCAGATCGAACAGGTCGTGCTGCACGCCCAGCAGCGCATCGCGCGTTGCTGCCGGCAGCGACTCCGCCAGCAGGACGCCTATGGCGCTGTTGAGTTCATCCACGTCGCCGAGTGCGGCGACGCGCAGATGGTTTTTGGCGATGCGGTCACCCGAGGCGAGTCCGGTGGTGCCGTCGTCGCCGGTGCGTGTAACGATTTTGGATAACCTGTTTGCCATGGCGTGAATAGATGCGGTTGGTGCATTATAAGCGCCGCTGTTCAGGATGACGCGGGCCGTGTTAATCTGGATTCTACCGGTGAACATTGTTCAAGAAGCGCTGACTGCAAGGCGGAGTACGGGAGATAGGCATGTTCAAAAACGTCCTGATTTACACCGACGGTTCAAAATTGTCGCGCAAAGCGCTGGTGACCGGCATCAAACTCGCGAAAATGTCATCCGGGAAAGTGACCCTGCTCTACGTATTGCCGCGGCTGGATCCGATGATTTTCGCCGAAGGCTATGTTCCGGAGCCGGACTGGATGGACAATTACGAAAGCACGTCGCGTGACAGCGCCAAAGCCTACCTCGCGCGCGCCGAAGTGCTGGCGAGCAAGTCAGGCGTGCCTTGCGCGACCCGCATGACCACCGCCGATCGCCCCTACAAGGAGATCATTGCTACTGCGCGGAACCGCAAGTGCGATGCCATCGTGATGCCGTCCCGCGGCCGCAAGGGCATGACCGCTGTGCTGCTGGGCAGCGAAACCATGGAAGTGCTGACACGATGCACTCGCCCGGTCATTGTCGTTCGTTAAAAAACACAATAAAAAACAAAATGTTATACGCTTAGCGGGTAATCTCGTAGCAACTTCTCATGCCCGCTCTTCCTGATACGCATGCGCTGGCTGTCATGGCGCTGGTCGTTTTTGCGCTGGTGCTGTTCACGCGCGAGCGTATTCCGCTGGAGACCTCGTGTCTCGCGGTGATGGTGATCCTGGTTGTCGGCTTCCAGATATTTCCCTACGAGTCCGGTGGCGAGCCGTTGCGCGCGGTGCAGTTTTTCAGCGGCTTCGGTCACGAAGCGCTGGTTGCGATCTGTGCGCTGATGGTGCTGGGTGCGGGGCTGGAAGCAACGGGTTCGCTGCGCCCGGTTGCGGCGGTACTGGCACGGCTGTGGCAGTCGAGCCCGGTGCTGTCGCTGTTGCTGACCCTGGTTGTGGCGGCGATTCTGTCCGCATTCCTGAACAACACGCCGATCGTGGTGATGTTGCTGCCCATCCTGGTTGGCACGGCTTTGCGCTCCGGCGTGTCACCGTCGGGCGTTTTGTTGCCGATGGGGCTGGCGACGTTGCTCGGCGGCATGGCCACGACGATCGGCACGTCAACCAATCTGCTGGTGGTGTCGGTCGCCAGCGATCTGGGTTTGAAACCGTTCGGACTGTTCTCGTTTACGTGGATGGTTGCCGTGGCCAGCGTTCCGGGGCTGATCTATCTGTGGCTGGTTGCGCCGCGGCTGCTGCCTGAGCGCAAGCCGCCGCTGGAAGACACCGCACCGCGCGTATTTGATGCGTGGCTGCACATCGGCGAGGACAGTTCCGCCAATGGCAAGACAGTGGCCGAGGTACGCAAGCAAAGCAGCGGCAAGCTGCGTCTGGTGGCGCTGGAGCGCGGCGACGGCATGCAGGTGTCGCGGCTGCCCACCGCGGTAATCCGTGCGGGGGACCGGTTGCGGGTCAGCGGTACGGCGGAAGAACTCAAGGATTACGAGAAGCAACTCGGCGGAACGCTGCACAACATCGATGATCTTGAGCACCGCGTTGACGACGACCATCCGCTGCTTGCGGAAGACCAGCAGATCGCCGAAGTCGTGGTGACCGAGCAGTCCTCGTTGAATTTGCGCACGCTGAGTCAATTGCGGTTTGCCGAGCGCTACAGTGTGGTGATCCTGGGAATGCAGCGCCCGCCGGGTCGGGCAACGGGATCCGTCATCAGCGAAGAGATCCTGCGCAGCGGCGATGTGCTGTTGGTACAGGGCGCCGCAGACCGCATCGCTGAGTTGAAGGGGGAGGCCCAGTTGCTGGTGCTCGATGCCTCGATGGACCTGCCCAAAACGAACCGGGCCGGCGTCGC
>JAOUIN010000077.1 GCA_029883965.1 Betaproteobacteria bacterium | reverse complement strand
ATAAGTCCAATTCGAATCGGAATGCTTGATATTGATCAACGTCTGTTCAAAACCCGGACCGGCTGGTGCGCGGACCAAAAAGCGACCGCGCCAAACTCGCCAGCAGGAACGCCGGCATGGTCCACTGCAATGGAGTACTGTTGAAGCGGGTCAACGAGTATTTCGGGATCTTGCTCAAGGTGGCCTCCTGTGGAAGTGAACTCGACCACAGCCTAAGGCCAGGCGATTAATAGCGCCAATTGATTGTTGTCATCGATTTCATAGCTAAGCGCTATTCAGGCGGAACAGCGGTGAAACAGCGAACTGACGTGCTGCTCCACCGGCCGCGCGGTCGATCTTGCGGGCTCAGGCAATACCCCGCCAACGTAGTGGATGTAACTTTGCTGCAGATTGATGCAGAACAGACCTGACCTTGCTCCAAACGCCCGATATCGGCCGGCGGCAGATGCAAGCACAACCGTTTCGCACCTTATTCGTGCGCGATGGACTTGTCGGTGAACAGGAAATCCTTCAACTCCTTGGAGAACGTCGGGTCTTTGCGCCGTATCCACTCGAGCACCATTGCCGCATGCTCCTTTTCCTCGTCGCGGTTGTGCGCAAGGATGGCCTTCAATTCCGCATCTTTGCACGCATCCACGCGCTGGTTGTACCAGTCCACGGCTTCCAGTTCTTCCATCAGCGACACTATTGCGCGATGCATGTCGCGTGTTTCATTGCTCAACTCCGCGACTGGTTCGTGATAACCCTCATTGGACATGATGTTCTCCTGGAATCAAATATGATCGGTAATTATCTCGTGTCTATCGCCGGAATTTCAAGCGACCCCGGTCAGGATTGCACCCAGCATACCCATGCCAAATCCGAATACGGCACCAAGCGGCGGCGCCCAATGACGCCGCATACGCGACTGCGGTGCGATGTCTTGAAAAATTAAATACAGAATACCGCCGGACGCAAACAACATGATAACGCCCAGCAGCACCGGATAATCCTGCAGATAAAACCAACCGGCAATCGCCAGAATCGGTCCCAGCGGCACCAGCAACAACATCAAACCGAGGATGCGCTTCCGGTTGGAATCGGGCGCTGCCATCAATTCACGATAGGCATTGAAACCTTCCGGAAAATTCTGCAAGCCGATGAATATCGCCAGCAACGGTGCCGATGCAGCGCCCAGCGCAAAAGCACCGCCCAGAGCCAGCGATTCCGGAATGTAATCCAGAAGCATGGCGCTGAATTGAGGTTTCTCCCGTTTCCGAGTGCCCAGAAAGCGCTCCAGGAGAAAAAAGGTGAGCCCGCCCGCCAGCAGCGCAATTGCGCCGGACATCGGGTCGGATAAATACCGGGTACCTTCCGGCACCAGAACAAACGCGATGGCGGCGAGCAACACTCCCCCGCCAAATGCGATTACAAAATGCCGCAGTTCATTGTCCAGCCAATTCGGCCGGACTCGCTCAATACTGGCGAGCAATCCACCAGCGGGTATGCAAACTCCAGCACCTAGCGTGTACAGCAGCAGGGTGGCGATCTCGTTCACAATGCAGGACGCGTCGGTTCCGAAGCGGCCTTGGAAACCATGGTCCTCTTTCGTAACTCCGCATACGTCAGCCACAGCAGCAACGCCGGAATCAGAAAACCGACGAACAACGGTGCGAAGCTGACGATCCACGTGAACAGGCCGGTGTCACTGCGGTACAACGACCAGGCCTCCAGCCCCAGCGGCAGCACGGTAAACAGTAGCGCCGGAATCATGAACCAGATCCGGTTGCCCACGCCTGCATTGGCGCGCTGCGCGCAAAAGAAAGTGACTGCCGCCACAAAAACCGCAGTGGCGCCACCCGCAGCGGCATTCGCCAGCCCGATTACCGCGGTGGTCGCCTGATAGGTGAACAGCAGGATCAACGCAGCCCCCACCATGCGTCGCAATGTTGTATCAGTCACTCAACGCTCCCTTCGATCATACGTCTGACGTCTGAATTCGTAGCACCTGCGGTCAGCCGTCCGCCCGCGCGACTTCTCCGGCTTATGCCATGCCGGAGATCACCCGGTTGCGCCCCTCGTGCTTCGCCCGATACATATTTTCATCTGCTGCGTGCACCAGCTTGTCCATGTCGGCAATTTCGTCGCTGAAACTCGCGACACCGATGCTGACCGTCAGCCGAATATCGAGATCTTCACCGCGCTCATTGGTCAGCTTGAATTGGTGCGCTTCGATGCACTTGCGCAGGCGTTCAGCCAGATCAGTGGCACGCAACTGCGGCGTATGCGGCGCAATGATCATGAACTCCTCGCCGCCGTAGCGCGCAAAAATATCGGACTCCCGCAATACTCCGGCCACAACCTCCACCAGTGCGCTCAGAACATGATCCCCGATCTGATGTCCATAGCCGTCATTGATCCGCTTGAAGTGGTCGATATCGAGCAACATGACCGACAGCGGCCGACCGTATCTGCGCGCGACTGCGGTCTCCTCATGCAGCCGCCGGTCGAGGTAGCGGCGGTTGAAAATCCCGGTCAACGGATCTGTCAGCGTCTCCCGCTCGAGGCGGCTCACGCGCATCACATCCATGGCCGTCTGCAGGGAAAGAACACCGGTCAGCCACACAAAACAGGCGCCCAGAAGAAAAATCGAAGGAACGATGAGATCGAGGAGCACCTGATGTCTGCCCCAGAAGACGCCGATATAACCCAGATAGCCCAACATGAACAACACGATCAACGCCATCATCGCGGACCAGCGAGTGCGCAGCAGGCCCGAGGGTAACTGGCCCACCAATTGCCAGACCTTGATCAGCGCACTGATCAATATCAGCGTGCTGCCAAACACTATTCCTTTTGCCAGCAGCGCAATCATCGCCTGTTCCGTTTGGCCTCGCGTAGCATATCGCTGATCACCCCTTGCCCTCGCCGCTCGGCATGCGCGAGCGGCGTCACGCCGTCTTTGTCCGCGATATCGACGTTAGCACGAGCCGCAATCAGCAGGCGGACGATTTCCACATGCCGCGGGCCACCGTCACCCAGGATCACCGCTTCCAGCAACGCGGTCCAACCGAGGTCGTTGACGTGGTTGATGTCGATTTTCGATTCCAGCAGGACGCGGACGGTCTCGACGTGTCCGTAATGACAGGCCGGAATCAATGCAGTCCCGCCATAACGATTGGTGCTTTTCAGATCCGCTCCGGCCGCCAGTGCCAGACGCACGATCTCCGTATGCCCCCTCGCACCCGCCAGCAGGAACGCGCTGTCGCGAATATTGTCCTGCGCATTGACATCAGCGCCGCGCGCAACCAGCAGCCGCGCAGTCTCGACATGACCGCCCTGCGTCGCGGCGAGCACTGCGTTGCGGCGCCGGCCGTCACGGACGTTTACGTCAGCTCCCGAATCCAGCAGTTTGCGTACCATTACGAGGTCGCCGCGCCCGGCGGCAACAACCAGTTCAGCGTCCGCTGCCCATGCATGCACAGGCAGCAACATCAGCGGCAAAAGCCAGCAAAACCTTCTCATGCGGGTGGCCCGGCATCGATCAGCCCGTCACCATGCACCATGCGCGATATGCGCGCCCACCCGGCGGCGGCTTCGCACATGCGGCACGGGCGCGACGTGGACACCAGTATGCAACCGGAGAGGTCACGGCTGCCCAATCTTCGCGCAGCGTCTCGGATCGCCTCCATTTCAGCATGCGCAGTCGGATCACCCGCCGTCACCACACGACTCGGCGCCTCCCCCACGATCTGTCCGCCACGCAACACCACGGCGCCAAACGACTGGTCACCCGATCGCACGGCTTCATCACGCATTGCCCGCGCCCGCTGCATGGCCTGCTGCAGCGGCGACGACGCGTCCGCCAGCGCCGGCAACAACAACGGCAACATGATCAGGCATTCGCGACGAGTCAGCATGGAACGGCCTCAGGACCGATCAGAACGGCACAAACCCGGCGCGCTTCGGATCCATGATCTGGCGAATTTCGAAAATGGAGATGCAAACGCGCAGCAGGATATACAGGCAAAGGCATAAGCGCACTTTCGATGCATACACACTACCACCGAACCAGGAAACATCACACCGCCGATTCAGTCAGTAACCGCGCGTGAACCGCCGCGCCTACTTCTCCCAGCGCTGCGCGGCCTTGTCGTCTGTCACGCGCGCATCGACCCAGCGGCCGCCCTGCGGCGTCAGCTCTTTTTTCCAGAATGGCGCCTGCGTCTTCAGGTAATCCATGATGAATTCACACGCGGCAAAAGCGTCGCCGCGGTGGGTGCTGGCGACGATCACCAGCACGATCTGGTCGGTAGGCTTCAATGTGCCGACACGGTGGACCACCAGTGCATCCAGCACCTCCCAGCGGCCACGCGCCTGCTCGATGATCGCGGCTATCGATTTCTCGGTCATGCCCGGGTAATGCTCCAGCGTCATCGTGGCAACGCTGTCGCCGTCATTGACGTCGCGCACCACGCCGACAAAGCTGGCGATTGCTCCTATTTTCGGATTGCCGCTGCGCATCGCGGTGATTTCGGCACTGATGTCGAAATCCTGCTCCTGTACGCGCACGTTCATCGCGACCCTAGCCTCCGGTGACCGGCGGAAAGAACGCCACTTCGTCGCCATCCGTCACCGCGGTATCCGCAGTCGCCACGGTCTGATTGACCGCAGCACGCAGATTGCGGCCTGCAGCCATTTCGACGGCCCAGGCCTCGCCGCGCTGCGCCAGGTACACACGCAACGCACCCAGGTTTTTCACCGCCGCCGGTAACGCCAGTTCTTCACGGCCGGTACCGAGCGATTCGCGCAACCGGGCGAAATAAAGCAAAGTAATCATGTTGAGATTGTCACCCCGATGCCGCCGTCCGGCAACTCACTTCAGTCCAACATGCCTGAGGATGAACTCGGCGATGGCAGGCGGTGCATTGAGGTCGAACTGCGGCAATCGCGTGTCCACCTTGGCGTCGCTGGCCACCGCAACGATGTTCCTGTCGTGCGGATGTATCAGCGACTCACCCACCTCGGCACGAAAAACCTCCAGCTTGGCAATGGTTTCGTGCTTAAAACCTTCGACCAGCAGCAGGTCACAGGGCGACAGGCGTTCGATCTGCTCCGTCAGACCCGGCTCCGGTGCACCTCTCAGCTCATGCATCAGCGCCCAGCGCCGCGACGAAGTCACCAGCACTTCGGTGCAGCCGGCATGCCGGTGGCGGTACGAATCCTTACCTTCCTGATCGACGTCGAAAGTATGGTGCGCGTGTTTGATCAGCGACACTTTCAAATTCCGTTCTACGAACAGTGGAATCAGTTTCTCGATCAACGTGGTCTTGCCGCTGCCGGAATAACCGGCAAAGCCGAAAATTTTCATGGGTATTCAAGCCTTTGGATCAGGGCGCCATCTTACCAGCGCGAACGACGCTGCATTTTCCGGCCAACGCGCTGCTCCCGGTCTCATCCGCGCTTGCCCGGCGTGCGCGCGTCATCCACCGGCATCAGGTGTATGCCCTCGCTCAGCAGGGACACGCCGATCTCGACATCCTGCGCGATACTGTTGCGACGCGCGGTATGTGCAGGCACGGTCAGGAACAGCGGCGGCCGGTCGGGGCCGTTGATGGCCACCGACAGCACCACGTTCTCCCCCAGCGGCAGAAGTTCGATCACATTACCGAATACCGGGTTTTCGCGCTCGCCGCGTGACGGGCGGTCGCGCCGGTGCAGCACGATATGGCCCTGCGGAATAACCCAGGTGACCTGCGCGCCCGCTGGAAACTGCGTCTGCAGCCGCGCTTCCAGCCGGTGACGCCGCCACTCGATCGTGGTAACGCCACGCGCTGCATCATGCGCAACCACACCGGCGCGGAACACATTGCGCAGGCCGACGAGCTGCGCCACCTCGACTGTTTCCGGCCGGGTCATGACCGCCAATGGTTCGCCCGACTGCAGTGTGCGTCCCTGGTGCAGCACGCACAGGCGATCGGACAGCATCTGCGCTTCGTCGAGATCGTGAGTAACCAGTATCACCGGCATCGCCAGTTCGCGCCGCAATTCAGCCAGCTCGCGATACAGGCGCTGGCGTGTCGCGCGATCCACCGCGGAAAACGGCTCGTCAAGCAGCATGACCTCGGGTTCGCGCGCCAATGCGCGCGCCACAGCAACGCGCTGTTGCTGGCCACCCGACAGCATGGCCGGGACGCGATCCTCGAGTCCGGCCAGCCTCACGCGCGCAAGTACGTCGCGGGCGCGGCGCTCACGTTCATCGGCAGGCAATTCGAGCATGGCCTCCATGACATTGTGCAATGCGCTCAGATGCGGAAACAGTGCGTAATTCTGGAACACATATCCGACGCGACGGTGGCGTGCATCAAGATAAACACCCTGTTGTGCATCGAACCACGTGACTCCGCCGCAGCGGATCGCGCCCTGCGCCACACGCAGCAGCCCCGCGATCGCGCGCAGGATGGTGGTCTTGCCGCTGCCCGACGGTCCGACCAGCGCCAGCACTTCGCCCGGCGCGCATTCGAGCGCGGCATCCAGCGGTATCGGCCCCGATTGCTGCAGCCGGATGTCGATGCCGCCGTCACCCATGGCGCTGGGTGCGCGAACGCGCCGTCGTGAAATAAGCGAAACCGATGGCCACCAGCGAAATCAGAAGCAATGCCGCTGACATGATGCCGGCACCGGCCGTATCAAATGCCTGCACCCGGTCGTAAATGGCGATGGCCACGGTTTTGGTCTCACCGGGGATGCTGCCGCCGACCATCAGTACCACGCCGAATTCCCCCAGCGTATGGGCAAAGGTCAGCACCATTGCCGACAGGATGCCGGGCCACGCCAGCGGTAGTTCGATACGCCACAAGGTACGCCAGCGGGACAGGCCGCAGCACGCCGCAGCGTCGCGCACCTCCGGTGCGATGGCTTCGAAACCGCGCTGCATCGGCTGGATCGCAAACGGGATATTAAAAATCACCGATGCGACCAGCAAGCCTTCGAAACTGAACACCAGCGGCCGCCCGAATACCGTTTCATACATCTGGCCCAGCGGCGACGCGCCGCCCATCGCCACCAGCAGGTAATAACCCAGCACCGTCGGCGGCAACACCAGCGGCAATGCCAGCAGCGCCTCCACCCACGCCCTGCCGCGAAAACGGTTCGCGGCGAGGAAATGCCCGACCCAGATGCCCAATGGCAGCAGGATCAACACCGTCCACGCGGCGAGCTTCAACGACAGGCTGAGGGCCGACCAGTCCATGTTTTACTTTGCCGCGCCTGGCACGGCAAAACCGTATTGTTCCAGCACCTTGCGCGCTGCCGGCTGCTGCAGATAGGCATAAAAATCGCGTGCATTCGCGCCCGCCCCCTTGACCAGGGCCATACGCTGGCGCAGCGGCTGGTGCAGGTTTTCGGGCAGCAGGATGTAACGACCCTGGCGCGCGACCACCGGGGCCAACGCCAGCGAGTAGGCAAAGATACCGCCCTGGGTAGAGCCGCTGGCGGCAAACTGCGCAGCCTGCGACACGTTTTCTCCGAGCACCAGCCGGCCCCGCAATCCTTCCCACAGTCCGAGCTTGTGCAACGCCTGCTCGGCCGCACGGCCGTACGGCGCGTGCTCTGGATTGGCGATGGCGAAACGGCGGATGCTGCCGGCTGCAATGGCCGCTTTCAGTCCCGCCATCTGCGCATCGACCTGCAGCGGCGAGCCATGCGGAGCAAACAGCACGATGCGTCCGGTTGCATAGAGCACCCCGCGGTCTTCGGTTTTGCCGGCCTGATGCAACCGCAGCACAAAATCCTCGTCGGCCGACAGGAACAGCTGGAACGGTGCGCCCTGCCCGATCTGACGGAAGTAGTTGCCGGAAGACCCGAACGACAAACGCACCTCCTGCCTGGTGTCAGCATGGAAGCGAACGGCCACCGCTTCCAGTGCGAATTTCAGGTCGGACGCCGCAGCAATTGCCGGCGTATCCGCCACCGCAGCAGCGCAGAAGCCCATAGAGCACAAAAATACTTTTAAAAACAATATCTTACGTAAATTCATCAGAGTGCACCCAGCGGCAGGCAGACGCTGCGCTCGCGCGCACCGTCGAGCGTCAGCGCCGTCACGGCGACGTCTATGCCGTACAACTGTCGCAGGCGCGGCGCCGTGATTTCTTCGGCAGGAGTACCACAGGCCACCAGTTCGCCCCGGTTGAGCATCGCCACGCGGTCTGCGCACAGGAACGCGTGATCCGGATCGTGGGTGGACAGCAATACACCGATACCGTCATCCGCCAGTGCGCGTATGCGCTCGAGCACGCGCACCTGATTGCCGAAATCGAGATTGGCCGTCGGCTCATCCATAACCATCATGCGGGCATCCTGCGCCAGTGCGCGCGCAATCAGCGCCATTTGCCGCTCACCGCCGGAAATGCGCGTGTACATCGCATGCGTCAGATGTTCGAGCCCCATGCGCCGGATTGCGGCGATCGAAGCAGCGTAATCGCGCGCCGACGGCGCGGCGAACAGCCCCATGTGTGCCGTGCGCCCCATCAGCACGACTTCGCGCACGGTGTAAGGAAAAAATGCAGCATGGGCCTGCGGCACGTAGCTGACCTGGCGCGCAATCGCCTCGCGCGGCAGCGTCTTCACGTCGACGCCGTCCAGCCACACCGCACCACCCTGCGGCGGCAACAGGCCCAGCAGTGTTTTGAACAGCGTGGTCTTGCCGCTGCCGTTGGGACCGAGCAGGCACAGCACTTCACCGGCCACCAGTTCCAGCGTCACGCCGCTGCCGACCCTGTGATCGCGATAACCGAAAGCGAGATCGTTCGCGGTCAGCCTCATTGCCATCCCCGGCGCGCAGTGGCCAGTTGCCACAGGAACAGCGGCGTGCCCACAAATGCGGTCAGCACACCGAGCGGGATTTCGATGCTGGCCACCGATCGCGCCAATGTATCGACGGCAACCAGGAATGCCGCGCCGAGCAGCACCGCGACCGGCAGCAGTCGCGAAAAATCCGGTCCGGTCAGCATGCGCGCGAAATGCGGAATCACCAGGCCGATCCAGCCGACGACTCCGGAGATTGCGACCGCAGCCGAAGTCATCAGCGTCGCGCCGATGATCACCAGCAGACGGATGCGACCGGCAGGCACGCCCAGCGCGCGCGCCTCCTCATCATCCAGCGACAGCACATTGATGCGCCAGCGCAGCAGCCATAATGGCAGCAGTCCGGTGAGCAACAGCGGCGCGGCAATCCACAGATCGCGCGGATCCGTTGCAGCCAGGCTGCCCAGCAGCCAGAAGGTAATCGCCGGCAGCTGATTGTACGGATCGGCAAGGTACTTCATCAGCGCAACGCAGGCCCCCAGCAGTGATCCCAGGACC
>JAOUIN010000076.1 GCA_029883965.1 Betaproteobacteria bacterium | reverse complement strand
CGCGTACCGCGACATGGAGCAGCAGGCGCTGGATTTCGTGGTGCATGTGGGTGACTACATCTACGAGAGCTCGTGGGGCCGCGGCAAGGTGCGCGAGCATCACACGACCGAGCCCTATACGCTGGCGGAGTACCGCAACCGCTATGCCCAGTACAAACTCGACCCCCATTTGCAGGCGGCACACGCGGCCTTTCCGTGGCTGGTCACCTGGGATGATCACGAAGTCGATAACGATTACGCCAACGACCGTTCCCAGGATCTCGATCCGGTCGATGCCTTCCTGCTCCGGCGCGCCGCGGCCTACCGGGCCTATTACGAACACATGCCGCTGCCGCCCGGACTGAACAGCGGCGGACCGGACATGAAGATTTACGGCACGCACACGATGGGCAATATCGCCCGCATACAGCTGCTCGACATGCGCCAGTACCGCGACTACCACGTGTGCTCACGCAAAAGCCGCGGTGGCGGCGGCAATCAGGTCGACGTCCACGAGTGCCCGGAACGTCTGCAGTCGGGACGCTCACTGCTGGGCCGCGCACAGGAACAGTGGCTGGAGAATGCGCTGGCGGAATCGCCGGCGCGCTGGAACGTCATCGCGCAATCGACGTTGATGAGTCAGGCCTACCGCGGGACCGGCGACGAACGCATCATATATACCGACGGCTGGGACGGTTATCCGCTGGCGCGAGAGAAACTGCTGCGCTTCGTTGCGGCACGCAAGATACGCAATCCGGTGGTCATCGGCGGCGATGTGCATTTCTCGATGGCAGGCGATCTCAAGCTCGATTTCGACAACGAACGTTCACCGGTCGTTGCCAGCGAATTCGTCGGCACGTCGATCTCGTCCTACGGCCCGAGCCGTGCACGCATTGACGCCCTGCTGGCGCAGAACCCGCATGTGAAATTCGCCAGCGGCGCACGCCGCGGCTATGCCAGGTTCGAAATCACGCCGCAGCGCTGGGAAACCACGTTCCGCGCGGTGGCCGACCCCGCCGACGCGCAGTCACGACTGTTTGATCAGGGACATTATGTGGTTGAGGATCGCCGCCCCGGGCCGCAGCGCGCGTGATCTTCGAATTAATTATAAGTTGTTGTTTTTATTGATATTTTTATCTATAGGCCGAGTATGCGCGCCACTTCGGCCACATAGCGGCTGATGGTCATGCCTTCGTACACCGCCTCGTCGACAGTCTCATCCAGTTGCTGACGGATCGCGTGCAGGCTTTCGGTGACCCAGTTGTCGCGGCGCACCGGGGACTTGAGCACGTTACGCAAGGTCTCCACCTCGTCGCGCAGGCGCTGCACATCCGCCGAACCGCCGCGCACTTTCGCGAGGTCGCGCTCGAGTTCGTCGATCAGACGCCCGGCTTCCTCGAGATTGATTTCTTTTGATTTTTCGTTTTCGCTCATGGCGTGTTCTCCGTCAATGGATGTTCGATTCAATCTTCGCGCCAGCGTTCGAGCTGGCGCCGGTCGCGCTTGGTCGGCCGACCGTGCCGCTCCTGCGCCGGATCGGCGGCAAATTTGCGCAATGCCTGCTGCTCTTCGCGCCGCAAACGGCTGGCCTCGCTCTCAGCATACAGTGTGCGCGCCACGGTCGCCGGGCCCCGTTTGTCCGACAACTGCAGCACGCTGACCACCCATTCATGGGCGCCGATGGTGATTGCCAGCTCATCATGGACGCGCACGTCCTTCGCCGGCTTGACGCGCTCACCGTTCAGCTTGACCTTGCCGCCCTCGACTGCCTGCTGCGCGGCGGAGCGCGTCTTGAAAAACCGCGCGGCCCACAGCCATTTGTCGATGCGTGCCACGGTTTCACGCCGGTGGCGGCATGGCCTTGCGGTTGGCCAGCGCGATCCAGCCGCGGATAATGCGGTAGAGCACCCAGATGCCGACCAGCAGCATTACCGGGATGCCGACGATGGCGCCGATCACGGTGAAAATCATCAGCCAGGCCACGACAAACCAGCCCACGGCCCACCAGAAGGTGCGGATCTGCCACGAAAAATGCGTATCCAGGAAAGTGCCGCGCACGGCATCGCGCTTCACATAATTGATGATGACCGCAATGATCGACGGCCAGCCGGTCAGGAATGCGGTAACGATGAACGCGGCGCTGGTCAGCCCCGTCAGTGCACTGAACGCGTGCAGTCCGTAGACGATATGCGTCAGCGTGATCAGGTCATCCGAGGGCAAGGGCGTCAGGGTCCTGCCGTCATAATCGGTCATGGTTCCTCCTCATCCGTTCTGAACTGCCGGTCATTAATTACGCCCGGCATCCTATGAAAGATCAATGGCGTATTTCTTGTAATCCGCCAGCGACGCAAATTCCAGCGACGCTTCATGCGTTGCGCCCAGCACCACCTGCGGAGCCCGACCCGCATCCAGCGCCTCGCGCCAACGCGGCGCGCACAGGCACCAGCGGTCGCCCGGCTGCAGCCCCGGAAAGCCGAATTCGGGCATCGGCGTAGACAGGTCGTTGCCCTGCGCCTTGCTGAATTCCAGAAACTCGGCAGTCATCACCACGCACACCGTATGCACTCCAACGTCTTCGGGACCGGTATTGCAGCAGCCGTCGCGAAAAAATCCGGTCACCGGTCTTTCGCTGCAGGACTGCAGCTTCTCGCCCAGCACATTGCGGGCATGTTCGTGTGGATCAAATCTTCGCATCTTCCGCCCCCGTCATCCGCTCAGGCGTGCACATGCCGCGCCTGACGTAATTTTCCACGCAAGCCCGCTTTCCGCTCGGGCCGCGTACCGCTTGCCATGAACGGCAGCCGGCCTTTGGCGCCGCTGGCCTCGTAGTCACCCGCAACCGCTGCCGCCACCGCATCGGCAGCCGCGCCGTTCCCGGTCAGAAACTGGTGCAGGTAGCCGCAAAGTTTTTCCAGAGCAAATTCATGCGTCTTGCCGGTGTGCACATAAAGCCAGTCGGTGAAACGCATGAAGCGCGCGAACGGCTGGTCCGCCAGCAACAGTGGCAACGTGCGGTGAAAGCGTCCGGAGTTGCCCACCAGATCCCAGTAGCGCGCAAAACGCACGATCCGCTGCACATCACCAAAATCCAGCTTGTCGGTGGCGAGCACAACATAGGGCGCGTCGGGACTGTAGCGCATCGCATGCGGCTCGGTATGGCGGTCTATGGGCGCGCCACGCAGCCGCTTCAGGATGCCCACCTGGATTTCGTGCGGCCGCAACGCGTGCAGCCGGTCAAAGCCGCGGCCGAAGGTCTCGAGATCTTCGCCCGGCAGACCGGCAATCAGATCGACGTGGATCAGTGCCGGCGACTCTTCGCGCAGCCAGCGCAGGTTCGCCTCAGCGGCGGCATTGTCCTGTTTGCGCGAAATGCGCGCCTGAACGGCAGTGTCCCAGGTCTGGATGCCGACTTCGAAATGCAGCCGGCCTGCGGGGAAACGCGCGATCGCCGACTTGAGTTTCTCCGGCAGGTGATCGGGGATCAGCTCGAAATGGATGAACAGGTCGTCGGACAGACGCTCCAGGAAAAACTCGAGGATAGCCAGGCTCGCCGCAATCTTCAGATTGAAAGTGCGATCGACGAAACGGAAATGCCGTGCACCGCGATCATAAAGACCTTTTAGCTCACGGAGAAAACGCCCTTCTTCGAAAGGCCACGCGGTCTTGTCCAGCGCCGAGAGGCAGAACTCGCATTTGAACGGGCAGCCGCGCGAAGCCTCGACATAGATGAAACGCCGCGCGATGTCCTCTTCAGTATATTCACCGTACGGCATCACCAGGTCTTTCAGCGGCGGCTGCACGCCCGCGTGGATTTTCTGCTCTGGCTTTTGACCGGAAACGATGTCGGCGCACAGGCGCGGGAAGGTGACATCACCCCATCCGGTAATCACATAATCGGCCAGCGCGCACGGGCGCTGGCCTTCGGTTTCATGACTGACTTCGGGCCCGCCGATCACAATCACGATTTCCGGCGCTACCCGTTTCAATATCGCTATGGTGCGCGCAGTTTCTTCGGTGTTCCAGATATACACCCCGAAACCAATGATTTTCGGCGCATCCGCCAGCAGCCGCTCGGCAATGTCCGCCGGCCGGTCGCCAAGCACGAACTCGCGGATGCGTGTTTCCGTACGCAGTTCGCCCATGTTGGCACGCAGACAACGCAAGCCGAGCGCAGCGTGCACAAAACGCGCGTTGATCGTGGTGAGAGTTATACCGCTCATGTCTCTATTATCGCATCCGAGGTGCCCTATTCCGGGCGTTTTTGATACCCTAGCGCATTCACTCCATTCAGGAATCATAGTCATGGCACAACGACCCGAGCAAGGCGCACCCGATACTAAAATGGACGCCGACGCACTGTATCGCGAAGACATCATCACCGACCGCAAAGTCGGCACGATCCGCCGCATGACCCCGCTCAAAAGCGACGGCAGCGATGACGACACGCGGCCGACGCTGTATGTCGGTGAAGCGCAGATCATGACCAATGCCGGTCCCTTGCCGATCAATTTCGAGATCGAAGCAAAGGATCTGGCCGACGCCGTCGATCAGTTTGGCGACGCGGCCAAAGCCGGGGTCGAGCGCACGATGCGCGAGCTGCAGGAACTGCGCCGCCAGCAGGCGTCCTCCATCGTCGTTCCGGGCATGGCGCCGCCCGGCAGCAAAATCCAGATGCCGTGACCACACCGACGACCGTTGTTCGATCAGCCGGCGTCGTCATTGCGCGACGCCAGGCCGGAATGTACCGGCTGCTGGTGCTGCGCGCGGCACGCAACTGGGATTTCCCCAAAGGTCTGATCGAAGAGGGAGAAGATGCACACGACGCCGCCCGGCGCGAGGCCACCGAGGGCACCGGCATCTCCGACCTGACCTTCGATGCCGCTGAATCGCACAAGGAAACCATCGCCTACGGCACTGGAGAGGTCGCGCGCTACTACCTGGCCATCACCACCACGGATGAAGTGACACTGCCGATCGCGCATGAACTCGGCAAACCCGCCTACGACGAATGGCGCTGGGTGACGTTCGACGAAGCAGAGGATGTACTGCCGCCGCGGTTGGCCGCAGTGCTCGCGTGGGTACGAGAAACTCTCGACCCGGCATGATGCCATGCGCCCGGGCGACCATCGCGTGTGTTTCGTCGGTGACTCGTTCACTCATGGCACCGGCGACGCAACAACTCTGGGCTGGACCGGCCGCGTAGCAGCTGCGGCACGCAACGCCGGCTGGAATCTGACCGCTTACAACCTCGGCATCCGCCGTGACACCAGCGCCGACATTGCCGCGCGCTGGCAGGCCGAGTGCGACGCGCGGTTCCGCGTCGAATGTTCACCTTACATCGTGTTTTCCTTCGGCGCCAACGACATGACGGTGGAGAACGATACCCTTCGGGTGCCCATTCCCGAAAGCACCACCCACTTCAGGAACATCATCGGCAATGCAAAAGCCCATTGCCAGGTGTTGATGGTCGGCCCCTGCCGGTCGGCGACACGGCGCAGGATGTGCGCATCGCCACGTTATGCAATCTGTACAAGCAACTCGCCGCCGATCTCAGCATCCCGTATCTGCCGCTGGCACAGCAACTCGCCGGCAATCCGGCGTGGCGACGCGCAGTCAGCAACGGGGACGGCACGCATCCCGATGGCGATGGTTATGCGTTGATCGCCGATTGCGTGCAGCAATGGCAGGCATGGTGGTTCAAGACCTGACCCTCATGAAAAATGCGCCGTTCTCGGCGCATTTTTCACTGCCTCTTTCCCATCCAAAATCAGCGCTGTCTTTTCGCCGGAATAACCGGCAGCAAAAGATAAGACGCTGTTTTCCCGCCGGCATGCACCGAATTCGTCGCGCCAGCGTTGTAGTCGGCGTGGTAATGGGTATACGGCGCACTGCCCTGGCCGTCGCGCGGCTGGATGTCGACGCGCAGCTGGTGGCCCTTTTTGAACACCATGCTGGTGGGCCACACCTCGATCTTGCATTCGACGACTTCGTTACGCTTCAGCCACTGCCGTTCGTCGTGTGCATGATAAGGCCGGTATGGCAGCGATTTCTTCGGATCGAGCTTGCGGTGCGACGCGCGCAGCCAGCCCTTGGTCACGCAGGGAATCGGCTGGCTGTGCTGGCCGACTTCAGGCACGTCCTTGCCGTCAGGCCCGATGTTGCGGAGGGTCACAAAAATATCCATGTCTTCCGAGGTGCTGGACACCCACAGATTGAGCACGAGCGGACCCGTAACCTCGGTGTCCTCCGCCATCGGCGGCGTCACAAACGACACGCCGGTACGGCCGGTGTTGCCGTGGGTGGTGGACAGGGATGAGCCGCCCGCCACACCGGCAGTGGTGACACCGCTCGCCGAATAGGACAGCTTGGTGCTGTTCCGCGGCGCTGATTTTGCCAACTCGCCCTCGACCTCATCGGGACCTCCCGGTTTGCTGCGCTCGGGCTTCAGATACAGCCTGGTCCACTTCGTGCGCTTCAGCGGCCATTCATTCTCGAACCGGAAGGCATACGGCTTTTTGCTGCCGCCGGTGCGGATCTCGAGCTTGACCGGCGGATCCTTCATGATCCCGGTGTCGATGTCCTTCAGCCAGTAATCAAACCAGCGCAGCTGGTCCATGCGCCCCTCCTCTGCATGGAAGGGATGGAAATGAGAACCGGTATGGATGCGCAGCTTCTTGTGTTTCGACGCCGCGTTCATGAAGCCTTCAGTGTTGCCGCGCAAATGCATCGAGAATCCGCCCCAGTTGCCAACGCTGTACAACGGGACCTTGATCTGCTCCCAGCGTGCGCTGGACAGTCTCCAGTATTCCGAATCCAAATCGTTGCGCATGAACTGCCACATCATGTCGTTGTGGAACGCGTCGGGGTTGTAGCTGCGCGGCTTGCCCAGCAGGTGATGCGCGGTATGTGTCAGCCACCAGTTGCCGATGAAGCCCAGCGCGAAGATGCCGCCGTGATAGGCCTGGTCGCGGTACTGGTCGGCGCGGCCTTCCCAGGGCATGATCGCCTTCAACGAAGGCGGCTGCAGGTTGGCGGCGCGCCATTGCGACGATGCATGGTACGAGATACCCAGCATGCCGACCTTGCCCGAACACCAGTCGCGTTTGGCGATCCATTCGATGGCGTCATAGGCATCCAGTCCTTCCTGATACGAGCTCGGATCGGATTTTCCCGGCGACTTGCCGGCACCGCGGACATCCACACGCACGCAGGCATAGCCGCGCGGACACCACCACTCCGGGTTGACGGTTTCCCAGTTCATGTAGGGATTGGCGTCCTCCTCGAGATCCTTCGGCGGCAGCCACAGCTTGTCTTTCTGGTACGGGCCGGTGTTGAGGATCACCGGCACTTTCTCGCGGAAATTCGGGCGGAACACGTCTGCATAAAGGATAGTTCCGTCGCGCAACGGGATCTGCACGTCTTTTTCAATGATCAGTTTGCACTTGCGCGGTTGCGACACGCGCTTGAGCCCCCGCCGGCTTGGCTTTGCTGCCATTTCCCCTCCTTGATGACCGGCGTCGACCGCCGTGACTGTGGTTACGTTGTGGAGCAGTGTAGACCGCGCGGACCAAGCAGCGCAAAGCACCGTCCAGCATGTAGATCATGCGGCACGGTCGTCGTGCCGGAATATTGTTTGCGTTGCATCAAACTCCCCGACTGCACCCGATGTTACTTTGAAAAACAGGAGTCCGACCCTCATCTTCACCAACGGAGAAAATTGATGCTCAAGGAAATCAGCGGCGACATACTGCTCAGCAAAGCGCAGGTCATTGCCCACGGCGTTGCCCCCAACGACCCGTTTAACAGCGGACTCGCGCTGCAGTTGCGCGAGCGCTCACCCGCCATGTACAAGGATTTCCGGCATTACTGCCAGCAAAGCCCGAAGCCCGGCACGCTGTGGGCGTGGATGGGTGCCGACGGCACGCGCATTGTCAGCCTGTTCACTCAGGAAGGCGCTGCGGGCCACCATGGCGGCAATCCCGGCCCTGCGACATTGCAGCATGTTGGTCACGCCCTGCGCGAACTGCACAAACTCGCAGAGCAGGAAAAGTTCACCAGCATCGCGCTGCCCAGACTGGCTACGGGTTTGGGCAGACTGACATGGGACGATGTGAAACCGGTAATCGAAAAGCACCTCGGCGCGCTCCCCATCCCGGTGCTGGTGTACTCGACCTACCACAAGGGGCAGCAGGCCGACGAAGGTCTCTGACCGGCCGGCCGCGGCGCGGGCGCAGCGCGCCGCCTCTGTTAAACTCGCTGCTTCACATTGCGGCGACCATCCGGAGGAGTTCTCATGATTTACGAAGTGCGCACATACGACGTAAAACCCCATTCCGTGCCCGAAGTCGAGAAGCGCTTTGGCGAGGCCTATGAATTCCGCAAGAAAATCTCTCCGCTCGCCGCGTTCTGGCATACCGAGATCGGTCCGCTGAACCAGATCATCCACGTCTGGCCGTACAAAGACATGGCGGAACGCGAACGCATCCGCAACGAAGCGGTGGCCGCCGGCAACTGGCCGCCGAAGATCGGCGAGTTCGTGCTCAACATGCGCACCGAGATTTTCATACCCTTCCCGTTTTCACCCGAACTCAAGCCCGGCAAAATGGGACCGATTTTCGAGATGCGCACCTATACCCATGCGCCCGGCGAAATGCCGAAGGTGGTCAAGACCTGGGAAAAAGCCCTGCCCGCGCGCGTCAAGATCAGCCCGCTGGTGGCGATGTGGTACGCCGAGTGCGGCAACGTCAACCGGTTTGTCCACATCTGGTCGTACCCGACGCTGCAGGCACGCAACGACGCGCGGCAGCAGGCACTCGCCGCCGGCGTCTGGCCGCCATCGCTGGTGGCAAAGAAGGAAGGGCTGCCCGAAGTCACGCTGACCGCGCAGGAAAACAAGATCGTCATGCCCTCCGCCTTTTCACCACTGCAATAGTGCATCAGCAATAAATTCAGGAGTTGCATCATGCCCATCGGCAAACTTGACCATTTTTCGATCCGCACCCTCGACATCGAAGCCTCGCGCCGCTTCTATACGGAAGTCATGGGCTTCACTGCGGGATTTCGACCGCCGTTCAAGTTTCCGGGCCTGTGGATGTACAACGGTGCGCAGTATCCGGAAACCACGGGCGTTGTACACATCATCGGCATCGACTTGAATGACCCGCAGGGCCTGAAGGATTATCTCGGCGACAAGGAGCTCGACACGCTGAGCGGCACCGGCACGGTCGATCACATGGCGTTTGCCGCCACCGGTGTCAGCGAGATGCGCGACCGGCTGAAGAAATACGGTGTTGAATTCCGTGAGCGCACCGTGCCGTCGCTGAACCTGCACCAGGTGTTCTTCGAGGATCCCAGCGGCGTGACGATCGAGCTCAATTACCCGGGCAGCGAAGTCCAGCAAGCCGCGTAGTTCTCATGCCCGAC
>JAOUIN010000383.1 GCA_029883965.1 Betaproteobacteria bacterium | reverse complement strand
CAGTCATGGCTGGCGGTGGGGGTAGCACTCGTAATCGGTTTGGCAAGCAGTGTCGCAAGTGCGGCACAGGGTGACTGGCTCGGGCGTGCCCGCGTGATCAACATCAACCCGGACGCTAGCTCGTCAGCACTGAATCTGGACGCCAGCACCGAGACTACGCTCGAGCTGGACTTCAGTTATTTTCTGACGGGCAATGTGGCGCTTGAGTTGATCCTGGCGACCAAGAAGCACGGAATCACTTCCGCCGGCGCGCCGATCGGCGATGTATCGTTGCTGCCGCCGACGCTTACACTGCAATACCATTTTGCGCCGGACAGCGCTTCGTTCCGGCCGTATGTGGGCGCCGGTCTCAATTACACCAGGTTCTACGATATCAACCTGCTTGGCGGCGCGGCGACAGTGAACAACAGCAGCTGGGGTGGTGCACTGCAGATCGGCGCAGATTTCCCGATCAACAAGACCTTCTTCCTGAACGTTGATGTCAAGAAAATCTGGATAGATACCGATGTCAAGTTGACGGCGACGGGCGCGACCGTGGCAAACTTCGATATCAACCCGGTCATAATAGGCGTTGGTTTGGGGATGAAATTCTGATGAACGTAAATTCCGGATGACGGCGGTAACGCCGGTTTCAGGGTCCAGACACCCCGCGAAGGAATCCGCCGCGGGGTGTTTTCATTGCGGGCTGCCGCTGGACGCGACGGTTTTTCCGGTGATGCTGGAGGACGTCGAGCATGGCACCTGCTGCCGGGGCTGCCAGGCCGTAGCGCAGACCATCATCAGCAACGGTCTCGGCGCTTACTATCGCAGCCGTACTGCACCGGCACCGACAGGGCGCAATGCAGCGGGCGCGCCGCCGGAACTGGATGTCTACGACATGCCCGAAGTGCAGCGCGCATTTGTGCGCGATATACCTGCATCGGGGCATGAAAAAGAAGCTGCATTGCTTATTGAGGGTGTGACCTGCGCGGCCTGTGTGTGGCTGATCGAACAGCGTCTGGCCCGTCTCGATGGTGTATCTGCAATGTCGCTGAATTACGCGACACGGCGCGCGCGCGTGCGCTGGGATACGCGGGTAACCGGCTTGAGCACTATTCTGCGCGCTGTCACGGATCTCGGTTACGAAGCGCATCCTTACGACAGCAGTCGTCGCGAGGAGAAACTGCGCCGCGAGCGCAGCGTCCTGCTGTGGCGGCTGTTCATCGCCGGTTTCGGCATGATGCAGGTCATGATGTATGCGATCCCGGTGTACATCGCCGAAGGCGCGATGACGCCCGACATCGAGCAGTTGATGCGCATCGCCAGCCTCGTGCTGACGCTGCCGGTAGCGTTGTGGTCGGCGGTGCCGTTTTATGCGGGCGCATGGCGTGAGCTTCGTGCCGGGCGCGCAGGCATGGATGTGCCGGTCTCGCTGGGCATCGTGATTGCATTCTCAGCGAGCCTCGTGGCGACGTGGACGGCCTCGGGGGCGGTATATTTCGATTCGGTGGCGATGTTTGTCTTTCTGCTGCTGGGCGCGCGTTTCCTCGAGATGGAAGCCCGAGCGAAGGCGGCGCGGACACAGGAACAACTGGTGCGCATGGTTCCGGCGGTTGCGGAGCGGGTGAGCGGCAGTGACGGCGGCGCCACCGAGCGGGTTGCCGTGGCGACGTTGCGGCCGGGCGATCTGGTGAAAGTGCGACCGGGCGGCGTAATCCCCGCCGATGGCATCGTGACCGAGGGCTACAGCGCCGCGGACGAGGCGCTGCTGACCGGGGAGTGGCGACCTGTGACCAAGCGCCCGGGCGATGCGCTCATCGGCGGCGCGGTCAATACCGAGGGGCTGATGACGATGCGCGTGACGCAAATCGGCGAGGGCACGGTGCTCGCAGGCATTGTGCGCCTGATGGATCGCGCGCAGTCGGAAAAACCCCGCATCGCGCAGATTGCAGACCGGGTGGCGCAATGGGTTGTCGTGGTGCTGCTGTTTTTATCTGCCGTGGCATTTGCAGTCTGGTGGCAGATTGACCCGTCGCGTGCACTCTGGGTCGTGGTGTCGATGCTGGTGGTGACCTGCCCGTGCGCATTGTCGCTGGCGACGCCGGCAGCGCTGGCAGCGGCAACCGGCACGATGTACCGGGCGGGCGTATTGATCACGCGCGGCAGCGCCCTGGAGACGCTGGCGCGTGCCACGCATTTTGTATTCGACAAGACCGGAACGCTGACCACCGGGCGCATGTCGATCGCCGGCGTCACGCTGCTCTCCGGTGAAACGCGGGCACAATGCCTGGCCTGCGCGGCAGCACTCGAATCATGGTCGGAACATCCCGTCGGGCGCGCACTGGTGGCTGCGGCACAGGGCGTGCATCATGTGGCCAGCGGCGTGCGTACGGTGACCGGCGAAGGCGTCGAAGGCATGGTTGGCGACCGGCC
>JAOUIN010000382.1 GCA_029883965.1 Betaproteobacteria bacterium | reverse complement strand
TGGTCACCGAACAGTCATCGCTGAACCTGCGCACGCTGAGCCAGATGCGGTTTGCCGAACGTTACAGCGTGGTGATCCTGGGGATGCAGCGCCCGCCGGGACGGGCGACGGGGTCCGCCATCGGCGACGAGATCCTGCGCAGCGGCGATGTGCTGCTGGTCCAGGGCAATGCGGACCGTATCCTGGAATTGAAGGGGGAAGCGAAGTTGCTGGTGCTCGACGCCTCGATGGACGTGCCGAAGACGCACCGGGCCGGCGTCGCGCTGGCCATCATGGGGCTGGTGGTGCTGCTGGCTTCAACGGGGACATTGCCCATCGCTTTTGCTGCGCTGGCGGGCATGCTCGCAATGCTTGCGCTGAAATGCCTGACGTGGGAGGAGGCCGCTGCCGCGTTGAGCACCCAGGTAATCATGGTCGTGGCGGCGAGTCTGGCGCTGGGTCTGGCGCTCGAGCGTACCGGCGGCGCGCAGTATCTGGCGCAGCTTTATGTGGCGCTGGCGTCCGGATTGCCGCCGCTGGCAATACTCAGCGGGTTGATGCTGGTGATGGCGGTGCTGACCAATATCGTGTCCAACAATGCCGCCGCAGTGATCGGCACGCCGATTGCGGTGAATATCGCCACGCAACTGGGTGTGCCGCCCGAGCCCTTCGTCCTTGCCGTGCTGTTCGGCGCGAACATGAGTTACTCCACGCCGATGGGCTACCAGACGAACCTGCTGATCATGAGTGCCGGTGGATACCGGTTCTCGGATTTCGTGCGCGTCGGGATTCCGCTCACGCTGGTGATGTGGGCAGCACTGACGGCATTGCTGGCGCTGAATTATGGTCTGTAGCGTCTTTGGCTTCAGCGGCAGGTTTGACGGCCGGCTCTGCCGGGCGCGGGTCTCCGTTGGGCAGGGCAATGCGGCATTCCCGGAAAATCTGCAGCTTGCAGTCACGGCAGACTGCGGAGTCAAGTTTGCGGTAGATCGCCGCGATTGCGTTTTGCTTCACCGGAAATATATTCTTGGAGCCGATATCGCGCATGTAGTGGCCGCGCTCCAGTAAATGGATGACTTCGTTCTTCAGCCTGTAGAAATACAGGCCGCCGCCCATGCGTCGCCGGCGCTTGGCTTCGTGTGCGAGGAATTCAG
Organism: Betaproteobacteria bacterium; assembly: GCA_029883965.1. GTDB lineage: Bacteria > Pseudomonadota > Gammaproteobacteria > Burkholderiales > SG8-41. Next base: position 1,280 of record JAOUIN010000382.1, on the reverse strand, counting down.
CGCCGGCGATGTCAATGAAATTGATGCCGCTCGCGATGACGAGCACGTGTTTCTGCGGCGTGGTTTCGCCGATTTCGTGCAGCACCTGCTGTGCGTGATCCACGGCGCCGAAAAAAATTGACCCATTGATGCGCAGGCACTTGATCTGCGGACAATCGGGCAGACCGGTGTCGACCGCATAGTGGTAACTGCCTTCGCTGGGATCGGGCTTGACGTCGAGCATCAGCGGGTGGGACGTGCGCTTGAGATACAGCATCAGCGAGAGCAGCACGCCGGCGTAGATCGCGAATTCCAGTTCCACAAACAGCGTGGCCAGCAGCGTGATGCCGAGCACCACGGTTTCCGAAAAACTGGTGCGGAAGATGTTGCGGATCTGCGGTACGTCGATCAGTCCGCGGGCGACCAGGAACAGCACGCCGGCCATGGTCGGGACCGGCAGAAACTGTACGAGCGGGGCGACCAGCAGCACGATCAGCAGCAAAAAGGCTGCGGACAGAATCGCCGCCATCGGTGTGCGCGCGCCCGATTCATAATTTACGCCGCTGCGGTTGAACGAGCCGCTGGACGCATAGGCCGAGAAAAAGCTGCCGGCGATGTTTGACAGACCCTGCCCGATGAATTCCTGGTTGCCGTCAATGCGCTGTTCGGAGCGCACGGCGATTGCCCGCGCGATCGATACGGCCTCCGTCAGCCCGAGCATGGTCACAGCCACTGCGATGGAGGCGGTCTTGCGCAGTGACTCCAGCGAGAAGTCAGGTGCCAAGAACTGCGGGAAGATGCCGGACAGTGCCTTGACGGTGGTGATCTGTGAGCTTGCATCCAGGTAGGGAATGAAGCCCAGTGCAGCCGCATACGCGCTGCCCGTGAGCATGGCGATGATCATGTAGGGCAGGCGTGGTGCGCGCCGCTTGATAACGATGCCGGCCAGCAGCGTAACCAAGCCGATCGATGTCACGATCCAGTTGATCTCGTCCAGGCCGAGTGCGGTTTGGCGCAGCGTTTCCGCGAAAGAAATCCCGCGCGGCATCGAAATCCCGAAGAAATTCGATATTTGCGTGCTCATGATCAGCAGTCCGGCGCCGGCGGTGAATCCCAGTACCACGGTGTGCGATATGAAATTGACCAGCGCGCCCATGCGGGCCAGCCCCATGGCAAGCTGGAACAGGCCGGTGAGGAAGGTCATCATCAGCACAAGCCGCACGTATTCGTCGGTACCGGGCTCGGCGATGCCGCTCATCGTCGAGTAAATCACGATCGACAGGGCGGTCGTCGGGCCCGAC
>JAOUIN010000381.1 GCA_029883965.1 Betaproteobacteria bacterium | reverse complement strand
CGGCCGTGCCATGCCCGGGCGCTGGACAGTTACGGTAATTGTATATGGATTATTGCTCGCCATCCGGAAATAGTTGCCGTAGCTCCTGATTTGGTCGACCGTCTCGAGCACAAGTTTCTTGGTGTCCCCACCCATCACCGGTTCGACCGCCTTTACCTCGACCTGGGCATCCGAAATCGCGGTCCTGGTCTTGCGGTCGAACAGGGAGACACTGATGTGGTAATAGTCCTTGCCGGTCGGAATACTGCCTTGCGTCGCACTCCCCATACTGCCTTTCGGCCGGTCGCGCAATGACTCAGCGGTCACGACGCCCAGATACACCTCGATGCCGTTGGTGATCTTGTAATTGGAATCCGCCACCCTGACCTCGATTGGCGCCGGTCCGGCGACCGACACCGTGACCGGGTTGATCATATATTGCACGGCGGCCCGGATCTCCAGGTCGGTGAGGTCGGGCACGCCGCCGCGGGCCGGCATCGGCCCGTGACCGTTGATCGCTGAGCGCACCACGAGATCGATCCCGAACTTGAGCCGCGGTATCCAATCCGTAAGATTGCCGATCTTGGGCGCGCCGGTGACGCCCGTCTGGTGGCACTTCGCGCACTGCGCGTCAACAATCTGCTTGCCCTTGCGCTGGACCGCCGGCGTAACGCCGCCCACCGGGGCGATCCACTTGCCGCCCGCGAGATTGACCATGTGGACGATGGCACGCTCAATTTCGACATCGGAAAGCCCCTGGTTGCCGCCGTGCGCCGGCATGTTCCGGATACCCTTCAATGCGCTTTCGGTAAGGCTGGAAAGGCCTCTGGCTGCGAGTGGGGCCCACGCTTTCTCGTCACCGATCCTCGGTGCGCTCTTAACCCCTGTGGCGTGGCAGGCCCCACATACCGATGCGACGACTTGTTCGCCGCTGCGGTCCGTATTCTGTGCGCCCGCAACTGGGGGGAAACACAGTGCCACAAATACCAGAAGAACTACCGGTGACCGTCGCCAAACTCTATTCGACGACCGGTTTTCGCTGCGCGCTTCCCGACTCATAGACAGACCCCGTCGAATTTAATGAACATTTTACACCGAGCGCCGCAAGCAATGGGCCGTATCGACAGGTCGTATTCCATCGCTCAGCCAGGTCCCTGCTCAGCCAGCAAGGCCATACTGAAATCGCCTGAATTATGTCAAACGATGCCTAGAGACAACGGAAAAATCAATCCGTAACAGCGTATTTTCTTCGGGGTGTCAGCGTCGAAGTCCTGTTGCATTCCGGCCGCTATCGTCGTTGCAGGAAGGCCATCACGTCCCGGGCGGACCGGTTTGCGGACTTGATGCAGTCACCAATCGACACGCCGCCCCGGTAATTTGCGCAAAACACCAGGCCGGGTAACGCATGCTCGGTTTGCTCCAGCGTGCTGATGCGGGCCGCGTGGCCCATGTTGTATTGCGGTATCGCCTGCGCCCATCGCGTGACCCGCACCCACTCGGGAGCCGCGGCAGCCCCGAGCAGGGATGCCTGTTCCGCCTGCGCGATTGCGGCAATCTCGCGTTCGTCGAGCTGCGCCAGCGCGGGCTGACGCGCCCCGCCGATGAATGTCGTCAGCAGCGCCATTCCCGGCGGTGCCCGGTTTGCAAACATCGTGCTGGAAAATAGCGTGCCCAGGGTCCGCAGGCCCTCCCGCCCGGGAACCAGCATGCCGAATCCATCCAGCGGATGCGCAATGCGGTCGCGGCGATACGCGCTATGTATCACCGTAACCGGCGGATACGGAATGGCACCCAGCGCTGCGGCGGCGGCCGGAGCCATCGACGCGACCAATGTCGTGGCAACCCAGGCGGGGACCGCAACCACCACCGCGCGGGCGCGATACCTCCGGCGCCCGTCGGCGCCGGTCGCTTCCACCGCATAGCCTTCGCGCCCCCCCGTAATATTCGTCACCTTGGTGCCCAGTTCGATGCTTGCCAGGCGCTGAGCCATGGCATCAGTCAAGGTCTGCATCCCTTCGCGGAATGCGAACATCGGCGCCGACTGCCTCGACTTCTCGGGATCGCGCTTGCGCGCCATCGCCCCGCGCAACTGGCCACGAATCAGGCTGCCGTAGCGTTGCTCCAATGCATGCAAGCGCGGAAACGCAGCACCCACACTGAGCCTCTGCGGATCGCCGGCATAAACGCCCCCCACAAACGGATTGATCGCGTAATCCAGGAATTCGTCGCCGAGGCGGCGACGCACGAAATCGGCAACCGATTCCTCGGCATCCGGACTGGCGCGGGAAATAAACGGCTCCCGCAACAACCGCAGCTTTGCACGAGCCGAGAACAGTGAACTGGTCAGCAACGCAAACGGCGACAGCGGCAAGGCATGCAGCCGGCCCTGCCGTACAATATAGCGGTTGATTGAACGCGGGCTGGCGGGAATACGTTC
>JAOUIN010000380.1 GCA_029883965.1 Betaproteobacteria bacterium | reverse complement strand
GGTAGCGTCAGCAGATAGCAGATAGCAGATAGCAGCATCCAGCCTATACACAGGAGACATCAGGCATGAAAGCAGGATTCCAGTATTTTCCCGAGAGTTTCATGTGGTCGCAGGGCATGATGATCGTCATTGAAATGGCGCGCTGGGGTGGTTCCGCAATCAGTGAAGTTGATCGTGTCGGCCGCCGCTTGAAGGGCAAGGTCGGCGACAACGAAGCCTGGGGGGCCGAGTGGGAAAAAGAGGCCCAGCGCATCGAAGCCATGGGCGATGCCGCGAAGAAGGAGGGATTCATTCTGTCCGCAGCCGGCCATTACCTGCGCGCTGCAACTTATTATTTTGTCGGTGAACGTTTCATCGGGCTGGGACCGAAGAAAATCGAGCTCTACCAGAGCTGTCTGCGCTGCTTCCGGCTGGGAGTCAAGGATCGTTACCCGAACATCGAGCGCGTGGAAGTGCCGTATGTACACGAAGGCAAGGCCACGACACTGCCGGCATGGTTTATGAAGGCGCCGGGCGCGAAGAATGCGCCGACCGTATGTTTTTTCGACGGGCTCGATAGCACCAAGGAACTGTCCATCCTGTTTGGCGGCGTCGAGCTCGCTCTGCGCGGCATCAATACGCTGGCGATTGACGGACCGGGGCAGGGCGAAGCGCTGCGCCTGCAGAAAATTCCCAGCCGACCGGATTACGAAGTTCCGGGCACAGCGGCTTATGAATATCTGGCGGCACGGCCGGAGGTTGATCCGAAACGCATCGCCATCATGGCCTACAGCATGGGCGGTTATTACGCGCCGCGCGTGGCGGCCTTCGAAAAGCGCTTTGCCGCATGCATCGCCTGGGGAGGTCACTATGACTATCACGCGACCTGGATCACGCGCCGCAAAATTCAGGAATCAGGCGGCACCCAGCTGTCGGCGCCGCATTACCAGTTGCCCTGGGTGATGGGTATGCCGGACATGGATTCGGCGATGAAAAAATGCGAATTGTACAAACTCGAAGGTGTAGCGAACAAAATTACCTGTCCGTTCCTGGTAACGCATGGGGAGGCTGATTCGATCTCGCCGGTGGCCAATGCAAAGTTGCTGTATGACGCGGTCAGTTCAAAGAAGAAAACGCTCAAGGTGTTTACCGAGGAAGAGGGTGGTGCCGAACACTGCCAGGGGGATAACCGGTTTCTGGGAGCGACCTATGTCGCGGACTGGATCGCGGCGAACCTTTGATGTCCTAACGCTCTGATTGAGGAGAGGGGTGGTCATGAAAAATATCGATGGCACAGTGGTTGCGCTGCTGATCGCGGCATTGGTTCTCGCGCTGCCCGTTGCCGCACAGCCGTTTCCGGCGAAGCCGGTGCGTTTTGTCGTGCCGTATCCGCCGGGCGGGCCGCTGGACGAGATCGCGCGCGCGGTCGGACAGAAACTCACACCCGTGTGGGGTCAGCAGGTGCTGGTCGACAACCGCAGCGGTGCGGGCGGCAGCATCGGTGCCGACGTGGTGGCAAAATCCGCGCCCGACGGCTACACGATGCTGCTCGCGAACTCGGGACCGATCACGGTCAACGTCACCCTGCGCAAGGACCTGCAGTACGATCCGCGCACGGATCTGGCGCCGGTGACGCAGATCATCGGTGCGCCGATGGTCCTGGTGGTGCATCCGTCGCTGCCGGTGCGTTCGGTCAAGGAGCTGATCGCGCTCGCGCGATCCAGTCCCGGCAAGCTTAATTATGCGTCCGCCGGCATCGGCAACCTGCAGCATCTCGGCATGCAACACCTGCAGGCCCTGGCGCACATAAAAATGAACCACGTGCCGTACAAGGGCGCGGCACCCGCGTTCATCGACCTGCTGAGCGGGCAGATGGATTTGATGTTTGCCAACATCGTTGGCGTACTGCCTCATGTGTCGGCAAAACGGGTGCGTGCGATTGCCATTTCGGCCACACGCGGCGCCGCCGTGCTGCCGGATATTCCGGGTGTGGGCAAGACGCTGCCGCAGTTCGATCTCGACGGCTGGATGGGTGTGTTCGTGCGCGCGGGCACGCCACCGGACGTCATCGCCAAACTGCATCATGACCTCGCCGCAGCCGTGGAAAGCCCGGATTTCCGGGAGCGTTTCGCCAAACGCGGCGCCGATGTGATCGTTGGCGGACCGGAAGGGCTTGCAAAAATAGTGCGCAGCGAAATCGCGCTCTACGCCGGCATCATCAAATCGTCCGGCATCGTGGCACAGTAACCGCATGGAGTTCCGCAATGTCTTTTTTTGAGCCGCCAAAGCTGATTGAAGCCGATGTGTTCGCTGCGGTGCCCGACCGGCTGCGCAAGGGCGGTGCGCCATCGAGCTGGATCGATGCCAACCATCCCGGGACCAAGCTCGATTGCTTTCTCGAAGGCCCGGCGTTCGACCGCCACGGCAATCTCTACATG
>JAOUIN010000379.1 GCA_029883965.1 Betaproteobacteria bacterium | reverse complement strand
AGAAAGCAGTGTCGAAACACCCTGAGAAATTCGGCACCGGCGTGCCCGAAGGCGTGGCCGCCCCTGAAGGGGCCAACAATTCCGAGACCGGCGGCGCACTGGTGCCGCTGCTGACGCTGGGCATACCCGGCTCGGGCACTACCGCGATTCTGCTTGCGGCCTTCATCCTGTGGGGGCTGCGCCCCGGTCCGCTGATGATCCAGGACAATCCCGAATTGTTTTGGGGGCTGGTTGCCAGCATGTATGTCGGTAACGTGATGCTGCTGGTACTGAATCTGCCGCTGATCCCGCTGTTCGCGCAGATTCTCAAGATCCGCGAATACATCCTGTTCCCGATCATCTTCGGCATTTCCATCGTCGGCGTGTACGGCGTGTCGGGCAGCCTGTTCGATTGCGGCCTGCTCGCGGTGTTCGGACTGTTGGGCTACGTGATGCGACGGCTGGACTATCCGTCGGCGCCGCTGATCCTGGGCCTCGTGCTGGGCGATGCGATGGAACGCGCATTGCGGCAGTCGCTGATGATGTCCCAGGGTGATCCGTCGATCCTGGTGTCGCGGCCGATTTCAGCGGTGATGCTGACGCTGGCGGTGGTGCTGCTGTTTTTGCCATTGTTCCGCAAGGCCAATGCGTGGCGGATCAAGGCACTCGAGGAAAACGGCTGATGCCGTTGGCGGGTGTGGTTGCGTAGTGTCCGTGTAGTAACCGGTTTATGATGTCGTTTAATTGATTGAGGAGGAAACAAAAATGAAATTCCGTTCATCCATCGTACTCGCTGCCTGCGCCGCAGCGCTGGCCGCCGCGCCCGCATGGGCGCAGTTCAAACCGACCAAGCCGGTCGAGTTCATCGTGCATACGGGTCCCGGCGGCGGTGCCGACGTGCTCGCGCGCTTCATCGCGCAGACCATCGAAAAGGAAAACCTCGCGCCCGTGCGTTTCCAGGTCAACAACAAGTCAGGCGGCGGCGGACTCACGGCCATGGCCTATGTCGCCGAAAAGAAGGGTGATACCCACGCCATCGCGGTGTTCACCGGCAACTGGCTGACCAATCCGCTGGTGCGCAAGGAAGCCAAGTTCACGGTCAAGGACCTGACGCCGGTGGCGCGACTGGTGCTGGAGCCGGCACTGATTGCGGTAAAAGCGGACTCGCCGTTCAAGACACTGAAGGATTTTCTGGACGAGGCCAAGAAAAACCCGAAAACGCTGAAGCAGTCCGGTGGATCGCAGACCAGCCGCGACAACGTGGTGCGCCAGCTGCTGATGAAAGAGACAGGCGCCGATTGGGCGTATATCTCGTTTCCGGGCGGCGGCGAGAGGATTGCTGCGCTTCTTGGTGGTCATGTCAACATGATGGTGGTCGAGCCGCAGGAAGCGGGTGAGCACATCAAGGCGGGCAACATGCGGGTCATTGCGGCGGTCACCGACAAGCGGCTGGCGGGTTTCCCGAACGTGCCGACAATCAAGGAAGCCGGCTATGACATTCCGGTGGTGCCGCAGGTGCGTGGCATCCTGATGCCGCCCGGTGTGTCGCCTGACGTCGTGGCATATTATGAGGATCTGTTCCTGCGCCTGTCGAAGACGCCGACGTGGAAGAAATATCTGGAAGAGCAGCAGTTCGAGGATGGCTACATGAAATCGGCCGAACTGGCGAAGTTCTTCAGCACGTTCAGCGACCAGATGCGCGGCATCCTCAAGGAAGCTGGTATCAAGGTCCTGCGCTGATCGCAGTCCCGGCCTGTGCCGCCGCGTGCATGCCCGGCGCAAACAACGGGGGTGAGAGCCCCCGTTTTTTCATTTGTTGACGGAGAGTTTGTATGAATTTGCCCGAAACCGCGGTGGCGGAACAACTGGCTGCGCAAGCACTGGCACTCAAGCCCGAGGCGCTGCCGGCCGCAGTGCGTGATCGCGCCGAAGAACTGCTGATCGATGTCATCGGCTTGAGCGTTGCGGCGCGTAATACCGATTACGTGCGTGCGGTCATCGGCGGCGTTGATGCCGGCGGCCCGTGTACTGCCATCGGCCACAAGCAGACGTTTTCCGCCGAAGCGGCGGCCACGATCAACGGCACGGCCACACATGGCGAGGATTTTGACGACACCTTCGAGGGCGGGCCGGTACATTCCAGCACGGTGATCGCGCCTGCGGTGCTCGCGGCGGCCGAACGTTTCGGCTGTGACGGGCGTGATGTGCTCGCCGGCTTTGTCGCCGGGGTCGAATCGTTGTGCCGGCTGTCGATGGTGATCCCCAAGGCCATTCACAAGTCGGGTTTCCATCCCACCGGCGTGCTCGGGGCAATGGCGGCGACGCTGGCGGTTGCGCGGACCATGAAACTCAATCAGCAACAGACGGTGGATGCGCTGGGCATCGCCGGCAGCCTCACCGGCGGCATCATCGAATATCTCGCCGAGGGCGCGTGGACCAAGCGGCTGCACGCCGGCTGGGC
>JAOUIN010000377.1 GCA_029883965.1 Betaproteobacteria bacterium | reverse complement strand
ATCGCAGTCGCGAGCACGGTCTCGACGCTGAAGCGCCGGGTCAGCACCGGCAGCGCCACGCGCACGATGAAGCTTGCTGCGGCGAACGCACCGAGTATCGTGCCGATCGTGGAAGCCGAAAGCCCGATTGAATGGCCGTAGATCGGCACATAAAAGGTGTACAGGTCCATCCCGTGGTGACCAGTCCGCTGACGATGATCATCCGTCGCAGTGACGGAATCCGCAGCAATTCGAATGCGCTGCTGGACATGGGCTCGCTGCGCGCGCCGTGCGCACCCAGGTGCTGCGACAGGGCGAGGGTCACGATCGGGAACAGGGTGAGCACGGCAAACGCGATATACGCCGAGCCAAAACCGAAACGGTCGATCATCACGCCCGCGATTACCGGCCCGATCATGTGACCGCTGGAGTATCCGAGGCTCAGCGTTGAAAAATTGCGTGTGCGCTCGGCTGCGGTACCGATGGTACCGGCGAGGTTCTGCACCGCGACATTGAAAAAGACGAAGCCGATGCCGATCAAGGGAGCCGACACGAACAGCGCGGGCATGGTCGGCCAGACCGCCGGGATCACCAGGCCGGCGCAAAAGGTCAGCGTGCCGCCGAGCATCGGCCGGCGTGAGCCGTAGCGGTCGGAAATGCGGCCGACGATCAGCGCAAAGGCCAGCTGGAATATGGAATAGGACGCGATCAGCACGCCGATCAGCCACAGGCTGGCCCCCAGATTCAGTGCCAGCAAGGAGGCGACCACGCGGCTGCCCATGTGGGCGCCCTGCATGGCCAGCGTCAGCAGTGTGACGGTGACGATGGGTGTCACGGCGACGCCCATGGCAGCATACTGTGCTGATGCAGCCGCTGTTGCGGTGGCTGCGGCTGCTGTTGCGCCGTGCTGCCGTCGGTGCCGGTCAGGATGCGTAACCCGGCGATTCGCGGTCGAGTTTGCGCAGCAGCGCAGCCCACATCAGTTTTCCACCTGCGCCGCGCCCGCCTTTGCCGTAAATCTGGTTGCCCTGGTCCAGCGTGTGATTGATGATTTCTCCGGGGATGCGGTTCAGTTCCGCGCCGCCGGTCATCGCGGTAATCTGGAACTTGCAGGCGCGCTCCAGCCGATACATGCGTGCAAACATCTCGCCGATGCTGGCGCCCACAGTCAGCGTGCCGTGATTGCGCAGGATCAGCATGCTGCCGTCCCCGAGATCCCTGACCAGGCGTTCGCGTTCATTGTGGTCTTCAGCCACGCCTTCGAAGTCGTGGTAACGCACCTGCGAGAGCGCCGTCAGCGCCATTTGGGTCAGCGGCAACAGCCCCTGTTTCTGCGAGGCGACGGCCACGCCGTACTGCGTGTGGCAATGCATCACGGCCTCGGCATCGTGATTGCCCATGTGAATTGCGCTGTGAATGGTGAAACCGGCCGAGTTCACCTCATACGGCGATTGCGAGAGCTTGCGGCCTTCGACGTCGCACTTGATCAGGTCTGATGCCGACATTTCCTCGAACAGCAGGCCGTAGGGATTGATCAGGAACTGGTCATCGGTGCCGGGCACGCGGCAGGAGATGTGAGTGCCGAGCATGTCGGTCCAGCCCATCATTGCGGTCAGGCGATAAGCCGCCGCAAGTTCGACGCGCGCCTGCCATTCGGCGTCGTTGATTTTTTTCGCCGCACGCACGGCGCGCTTGCGGGGGGCGGATCGGTGTTTGGCAGTGGTGGCGGCGCGTCGTTTCATATCATGGAGCTCCGTGAGAGATCGGTCGCGCATCAACCACGGTTGCGCGGCATCCGGTTTGCGATTGCCATTAGAATACATCACTCCTGCAGGAATGACGTAGCGCAATGACGGCATCGCTACAAGACTGCAGGTGATTAATCCACATAATGAACGCCAATCATGAGCTATAGCAGTGCCTACAATATTGATGACCTGAAGCAGTTGGCGCAGCAGCGATTGCCGCGAGTGGCATGGGATTACCTCGAACGCGGCGCCGAGGACGATGTGACCATGCGTGAGAATCGCAGCGGCTTTGAACGCATCCGCTTCATGCCGCGCACACTGGTTGATGTCTCCGGCCGCACACTCAAGCACGAACTGTTCGGAAAATCCTATACGGCGCCGTTCGGCATTGCGCCGACCGGTGCTGCGGGACTGTACTGTTTTGACGCTGATGTCGCGCTGGCGCAGGCGGCCAGCGATGCCGGTGTACCGTTCGTATTGTCCACGGCATCATTTGTCGCGATGGAGCGTGTGGCACGCGAGGCGGAGGGCACCAAATGGTTTCAGCTTTATATGTCCAAGGATCGCGAGGCAGCGGAACGCCTGGTGCGGCGCGCATTTGACGCGGGATTCGAAGCGCTGGTGGTGACCACGGATGTACCGGTGGGTGCCAACCGTGAATACAACCTGCGTAACGGTTTTGCAATTCCGTTCCGCATCAACGCGCGCAATGTGATC
>JAOUIN010000378.1 GCA_029883965.1 Betaproteobacteria bacterium | reverse complement strand
CGCTTGCGATAAACGTAGAGTTTGATTGCGCCCTTCTGTGCCCAGTATTCCGCGCTTGTGATTTGCGCCATGCCACACCCCGTTATTTGATCAGGCAGCGATTATCTCACCGGCTTGCAGCCAGACGCCGCGCAGTCCGAATGCTGGTCACGGTGTAAAATTTAAAACCCCACGACCCCGGAGCGCACGATGGCGGTGAACCCCAGCAAAATAATTAGTCTGACCGAGCTAGCCCAACGTATACCGGACGGCTCGGCACTGGGACTGGGCGGCGTGTTCCTGCATCGCGGTCCGTTTGCACTGGTGCGCGAACTGGTGCGGCAGCAGAAGAAAAAACTCGAGATCATCAAACCCTCCCCCGGGTATGACCTCGATCTGCTGTGCCGCGCCGGGGCGGTCGCGAAGGTACGCGCGGGGATTGTGGCCATGGAAGGCAACTTCGGGCTGGCGCGCTGGTACCGCAAGGCGATCGAGCGCAAGGAAGCGCACCTCGAAGAACACGCCTGAATGACGCTGGTCGCGGGGCTGCGTGCAGCCTCCTACGGAATCCCCTTCCAGCCGGTCGCCGGCGTCCACGGCAGCGAACTCGTACGCGTCAACAACTGGAAAACCATGCGTGACCCGTATGGTTCCGGCCGTGATGTTTACGTGATTCCGGCAGTGCAACCCGACGTTGCCGTCATTCATGCCGCTGAAATCGACGTCGAGGGCAACGCCCGTGTTTACGGTTCGCCGTTCTGGGACCACCCGTTGACCCGCGCTGCCAAACGCGTGCTGGTTACAGCTGAAAGGCTGGTGCCCACGGACCGAATGCGCGAGCAGCCGGAACTGACTCTGGTCCCGGGCTTCATGGTCGAGGCCGCCGCCATCGTGCGCGGCGGTGCGTGGCCCGGGTCGATGCACCCGTATTACGAAGTGGACTATCCTGCAGTGGAGCGTTATATGAACGACGCCGCGGGCGTGCTGGCACAGCATCTCGCCGAAGCGCCTGAAGCGACGCATTCCGCAGCCGTCGCAAGTTAGGAGGCGCGGATTACAGCGACCAGCGTGCCCGCGCCGCCATTGATAAGCAGCTTTCCGCCGATTGCCAATGCGTCTGCACGCGTGCTGATCCTCGGCAGCATGCCAGGCGAGGAATCGTTGCGTGCCGGGCAATACTATGCGCACCCGCGCAACAGCTTCTGGAAACTGATGCACGACTTGCTCGGCATCGACGCAATATCTCCTTACACTGCACGCGTACGACAGTTGCAGGACGCGGGCGTCGCCGTGTGGGATGTGCTGGCGACCTGCACGCGCACAGGCAGTCTGGACTCGGCAATAGAACCGTCATCGATCGCGGCAAATGATTTCACCGCGTTCTTTGCCACCCACAGGAACATCGCCCATGTGTTTTTCAATGGTGCCACGGCCGAGCGCTGCTTCCGCGCTCACGTACAGCCTGCAATCGCACATCTCACGTTGACGCAAACGCGATTGCCATCGACCAGTCCCGCACATGCTGCGATGAGCTTTACGCAAAAGCGGAAAGCGTGGCGTGCCGTTGCAGCAGCGCTGGCCGCCCCCGGCAACCGCAGCAGCCGTTTAAAAAAACGAATAAAAACAACAACTTGAATTCAAACCTGCCATTGCTGCTCGCGGTGATGAGCACGCTGTGCTTCGGCGTCGCCATGGTCACTGCACGGGTCGGCCTGCGCCATCTGGATGCCCGTGCTGCGGCCGCTGTCAGCATACCCATGGCGACCCTGTTGTTTGTTGCCGCCGCGCCATTCACCATCGACTTCGCATCCTTCAATCTCGCAGCCGTCATTATTTTTGCCGTGGTCGGCCTGTTCTATCCGGCACTGGTCACGCTGCTGACATTCCGCTCTAACGAGGAACTGGGCCCGACGGTAACCAGCGCCATTTCCGGCACCGCGCCCTTGTTCGCAATGCTCGCCGCGGCGCTGTTTCTGCATGAACGCGTGCCGCCGCAGGCGACACTTGCGGCAGTCGGCGTCGCCGCCGGTGTTGCACTGATGTCGTGGAATCCGCGTAGCGCGCACAAGCGCCTCGCCGGCAAAGCACTGCTTTGGCCCGTTGCCGGCGCCATACTGCGCGGGTTTGCACAGGCCGGCGCCAAGGCCGGCCTGCTGTTATGGAGTAATCCGTTCGCCGCCAGCCTCGCGGGTTACCTGATATCGACGGTCACAGTACTCGGCGTCAGCCAGGCGCGCGGCAACCAGCGCAGAAAACTGACGCGATCCGGCCTGATCTGGTTCGCGATTACCGGCGTGCTCAACGGCAGCGCATTGGTATTGATGTATTCAGCACTGGCGCTGGCGCCGGTATCGACTGTCGCGCCCATCATCGCCGCGTACCCGCTGGTTACCGTCATCGTCAGCGCCTTTTTCCTGCGCACCGAACCTGTCAGTCATCGTGCCACGGCCGGCGCAGTCATCACC